>JBBDIG010000003.1 GCA_040880525.1 Bacteroidia bacterium | reverse complement strand
TGGTCGCATGAAACCCTTAGTTATCAACACTCCTGTGTTTATAGACAGACTCTAATTATTTCAGCCAATATTTCCACAATGATATTATTTCTCTCTTACTTTTGTCAGGTCCACTGCTTTAGGCTCCCCATCGCATAACGGATAAAGCTTTGACACAAAATGGTTGCAATAGGCTGAATTTCGATGCTTCAATTGCGCATGCTCATCTTTGAAAGACATCAGATGAAAAAAATGCCTTTCATCATCAGAATGCTGAAATGACCTATATTCAACCGTTTCGGGTTCATTCAATCGAATATTATCAATAAAGTTATTGATAATATCACGAACGACATGAAGTGATTCGTCTTGCTTAATTACAAAATCAATCTTAATATTTATCATAATATGCTTTTTATTTATTGACGAATGAATACTTCATATTTGGACAAAGATACCCTGGAATGGCCTTGCATTTGGCTTGTGACGGTTTTCAAAGTTCATTTCTGCTCCTTGAGACAAACTTACTAAAAAGTCCAAAACTGCGATTTACTCCCACCCTGCCATAAGTTATGTGCGCTGTTCGTTCCAGGTATGGCAACAATGTACTTCAATTAAAGATCCGCGATGTACGCTTTCCGAATCGATTCAAGTTTGCTGATTACTCCTTTTAATATCATAGCCTTCAGGCACACATTTGCAAATTATTCTTCCGAAAGCCTTTTTATTTCTTCAAGCATGGTCCGGATGTGAGCCTGGAATATTTGAACCTCCGTTTCAGTGGCAATTTTTGTTCGGGAATATGTCAATTCCACCGCATTATCAGGCACCTCATTTATTGTGTAGGCAACTTCCGAATAGTTTTCAGGCTGGTCTGCATCACCGCCCATGCCTGTCCAAAAGGTGTGTCGCAAAAGGCTTGCTGGCCTGATTTCCAAAACCTCTCCTTTGTTTTTATAGGGGGCACCCTGCATTTCGCCTGTCCAGGAAATGGGAGAACCTGCTTTCCAATCGGTTTCCACTTTGGAGCCTGTGTATAAGGCAATCTTCTCAGGATTTGTTAATACTTCCCACACCTGAGAGGGGGTTGCATTAATTTTAATGCTTGCATTTACTGTGTTGCTTTCCATTTTAATTGATGTTTTAAATTTATGGTAACTTGAATTTCCAAAAGATTAAATAACCTGCGGAACACGAATGACAAACAGTTCATTCTATTTATCCTTGATTTTCTTTTTCAGGATGAGAGAACTTACGAGTGTCACCGCCAATCCTATCGGCAGAACTTCCGCATACGTAATCAGCACAACGAATAGCGGGTTTTCATACATTTTGCTGAAATTCTCCATCTCCTCCGTTTTAGCGGCCAATTCTGCTTCAGTGGTGCATTGATGTAACACATGATCTGTGTAGACCTCTATAAAATCCGGCACAAACAAGTAATAGTAAAACAGCCAGGCCACGACATACAGCGAAGAGGCTAATAGAGTAATATACAGGCCGCTTTTAAAAGCCCTGCCAAATGAAATGATCCCGCCCAGCACCTTATTTCGATAGTTCCGTATACCGAAGAAAATCAAGGAGTACACAACCACCATTATGGCATATCCCAGTACGTCATTGCTTTTGAACTCTGGATCGGTGTACATCATGTTGATCATTATGAGAGTAAGGGTGCATTGAATTGCCCCTAGCACCAAACCGAAGATGAGTACGTTCTTTTTCATTTTGATTTGCTTTAAATTTATGCTGCAAAGCTGCAGTTCCCCGGCTTGGGACCACTCATACTTTAGTACCAATTCTATGTATTCCGGTATGAAATCATACTAAAGTACGAGCGCAGTTATTCAACTATTCTCAGCCTTTTGGCTTTCTCAATTGCCTGGGCACGCCTTTTTACGTCCATCTTTACATAGAGATTAGAGATGTGAGTTTTGACCGTGCTCAGTGAGAGAAACAAAATGTCTGCGATGCCGGAATTGCTATGCCCTTTTGCCACAAGCTGTAATATTTCGTATTCCCGGTTGGTGAGTTTTAGCTTGCTCATCTCCTCCTCATTGATCGTAAATTTTTCCGGCTGGGGAACAAGCACCTCCTTTTCAACGATCACCTTCTCAACTTTGGGTTTGGTCAATTGTGTGGCTACCCAAACGCCAAGAGTGGTAAAAAAGACCGCAATGAGCCCAATATAAATATCCAGGGAATTATCAACGATCAAGAACTTCCATTGCAGCCATTTGAGGATGAATACGAGAATTGCCAGGAAAATTCCATATAGAATTACATGTCTGATCTTGAGAAATATCTTAATCAAAAAAGTCATTGTCCTGATTTGCAGTATCGCTGGTTTTGTATGAAGCACCACGCTTCAAGGCAGTTACTTGTTCGTGTATCGCAAAGGTAGCAACGAGTATGAAATCCCGCGGAAACGGAGCTTCGGATCATTGTTGGATCGATTCCAACGAATTTTTCTTTTTACCAGGCAATTGTAATCGCCTGCTTCTTTCTAAAATAATTCTGTTAATAAATAATACTGCTATTAAAATAAGCAAAATTCTCAGCCAATCATTATTATATTGGTAGCGATGACTAAACGTGGAACTACTTTACGTCCCAGAGTTTCTCAACGGATATCAGCCGATGGGATTGAGGGGTTGATTTTCTTTCTCTTAATGACAATCTTTCAGTTTCCATTCTTGTTTTGGTTGTATCAATTGTATTACATTTATAGCTGAAAAACACCTCAGAATATGAAACCATTCACCCTATCCTTGTTCTTCTCGCTGATCGTCCTATCCCTATCTGCTCAAGATCCACATTTTACCCAACCCATGGCTGCCCCGGTCTACTACAATCCTGCATTTGCCGGAACAGCGCAGAAGGCCCGGATCAGCACAGCCTATCGGAACCAATGGTCTTCGATATCAAGTGGCTACCAGACCTACAACGTTAGCTATGACCAACAATGCAACGCGCTGGCGGGTGGTGTGCCTCCGCCAGGCTTGTTGACAATGGGAGCCGGAGCATTTTTTTGAACTGCCGGATTGTTACATAAGAAATGATTATTTATATTGACGCATGTCCGTGCTGAACTTCATATACAGAACCTATCGAAGGCTATTAACAAGTACGATTTTACCCTTCAATATGGTACGGTCGGACTGAAGAGTAATAAAGTATATCCCATCTGAAAGTCCTTGCATTTGGAGGGGAATTTCATGCGCTTGGGGTGGCGCCACAACCTGCCTTACAACTTTACCCGAAAAATCAGCAATGGTTATTATGGCTGGGCCATAGGGTTTATTTTTAAGATAAGCGATACCGGTTGTCGGATTGGGGACTATTCTCATAACCTCTGTAGTCGGATTGAATACGGAACTAACGGTCATTATATTCACTTGTATTATATGGCTCGTGTCCGTTCCACAGATATTTTTTGCATTCACCTGATAGCTTCCACCATCGGTTGAATCTACTTGTAGTAGTCTTAATACTGAATCGGTTTGACCAAGGAGGGGCACACTATTCTTAAACCAAGTATAGTTGATCGGCAAAGTTCCGGTGGCATTTGCATTTAACTCCAGCGGCATGTTTGTATTTATGCTAGTGTCCAAAGGCAAGTAGCCCAGTTTCACAGCTTTTGCCACCTGCACTTCTATCGGAACGGAAAATCCACTCCGGCCACAAGGCAAAATCGTAGCAACGGCAATGTAGGCTTTGCCTTCATAATAATTCCAGCTTACTAACCCTGAATCTTTGTCAATGGTCCCGGCCGCTGGTGGCAGCAGCGTCCACTCAAGCCTCGAATTGGGCGGGGCGTTTGTAATATATTGCGTTGATGTTGTGGTGTTTTCGTTAACGCAAACTTGCAAAGTTCCCTGAGGTGTGTCCGGAACTTGATTGACGGGTGCCTGGCTCACATGGATATTAATGAAGGTGGAGTCGCCTTTGCATCCGAATGGCGATACGGGTGTTACGGATAGTACCACATCACCAGTATAACCAAATGAGGAAACCAAAGCAGCGCTGTCGCCACTATGATAAACCATTGCAGCGGTATCAGGACTGACCTTCCAAAGGTAGGTAAGGTTCGAGAGAGCTGTGTCAATGAAATATAGCACTGCAGAACCTTCACAAATCGTATCAGGGCCGGATATAGTGGAGACCGAAGCAGGAAGAGGCTTAACCAAAATTGACTTTGTAACTGAATCTCCAGGGCATCCTTGCATTGACATAGAATACAGGGTGATGGATACCTGACCATTAAAGATAGGATGAGCATCGAACCAAAGACTATCCCCTGAATAACTTGTGGTGCCCGCTGATTTTGGTAATACTTTCCAGGCATAGCTATTTCCTGTACTCGTTTTATTAGGGGTAAAAACTGCATTTTTACCTGAACACAAGGTATCCGAACCCAAGATCAAATCAGGAAAAACAGGCTCGGGTAGCATCTTAATTAATCTTGCCGATGTTTCTGAACGGCAACCAAAACTATCTATCGCCCACGCCCTTATTCTCACTGAATCCACATTTTGAGTGATCTTCAACCATAATGTGTCACTTGTTAGGTTTGATGTCCCAGCCGTTGATGGAAAAATATCCCACGCAAGCCGTACAGAAGTATTGTTGCCAGATGGAAGGATAGGAAAAGGTTCGGGCGCATTTTTGCAAATTGAATCTGCACCTAAGATGACTGGAGATGCAATGGTACCTGAGACATGGACCTGAATGGTATCACTTTGTTGAGCGCCACATCTTGATGTACTGGTAGAAAACCAAACTTTTGCAGTTCCAGAGAAGCTTGTATCCCATGAAGCAACCATCGAGTCTTGGTAATTGCTAACTGTAGCAGCTCCTATGGGGTCAATGTGCCACTGGACATTGGAGAAGTTCTCAGCTTTGACTGGGATTCGATAGATTGAGGGAGAAGGACTTCCACATACCACACTATCTCCGTGGGGTGAAACTGGTATCCTTGAAGATTGCTGGACATAGATGTTTACTGTATCGGAAGGGATACTTGGACAGCCATACTGATCCAATTCCCTAACATATACTTGAACATTGCCCGTAAAGGTGGTATCCCAGAAAATCAATACGGAATCAGCATCACTGGAAAGGGTGGCTGAATGGCTGTCTTCTATACTCCATTGAAATTTAGATAATGGTGTTCCCGTAACATGTAACAATGTAAAAGGTTGGTTAGAACATACCGTATCTGGCCAGGGATCTGGCCAGTCGTTGATAGTAGGTTGGGGTGGTGGAACCCAGCTTGGAAATATCTCGAAATGAGAGGAGTCAGACCAAGGCCCTTCACATCCGCCTTCGTTAATCATCCGTACCCGTAAAGTAGTTTTTCCAGTATAGTATTTTGTCCATTCCACAGTAATGGTGTCATTTTGCATATTAAGAATAGTACCCGCCTCAGAAGGGATCAACGACCATATATGGTATTTTCCGGTGGATGAGGGAACATGAAACTGGGTGCGGTATGGGGTGCCGCAAGCTGTATCCGCAGGCCCAAGTGGACGCATTGGCTTCACTGGCCTCGGAAAAACCTCTATCTTTCTGGTTTGAATCAAAGTATCAGATCCCCTGTAACCATATAATGAGATATTGTAGGTTCCAGAATTAGTAAACCAGAAAGAAGTATCGTAGGAACTGGCGTATAATGTCGTGTCAACATACCACTCATACCTCTGACAATGGGAAGAGTGGTTTTTGGTAGTCAATTTTTCCCCTGTACAGATATTGGAAACATCAAAATGGAATAGCGTATCACCTCCAATTTTGTGCAATGTGGAGCTTCCCCCAATAAAACCACGAACCGGGTTAATAAAGAAGATGTCTCCCAAGCCATGATTTCGGTTGAGCAAAGTATCCCAACAGGCTCCGCCATTTGGCGATTTGAAAATGATGTTTTGAACGGCTGCATAGAGCGTGTCTAGCGTACTATAAGCAGCCGCACTTATGGTGTGATAAAAGTCTACTGGAATATCCACTTGTTTCCAGTTCCAACCCCGGTCTTCGGTCAACATCATATACGGGCCAAACCCTGTGGCAACACCATGATATTTGTCATAAAACTTGATTTTGTGAATATCAAAGATTGGTAATTCCAGATTCGCATTTGTATAGGTTTCACCTGCATCTTTTGAGATAAGGATAAAACTGTAAGAAAAGGCATACCCTCCAACAAAGAAGCATTCATCCGCGCTATTGCAGTAGACGTCTTTCAAGGCATGAAAGTTATTAGGAGTTTCGTGCATTTTTTTCCATGTGAAGCCTCCATCTATCGTCCTCATAATCGTGCGTGTGCTCACTGCATACCCCGTATCAGGCGTGGGGAAACTAACGGAACGGTATGGACCTCCCGGTATATAATAGTTTCTGTTCCAGGTTTTTCCGGAGTCTCTGGTTTCATAGAGGGCATTGCTGGCCACATAGCCCATTGAATCATTTAAAAAATAGAGATTGGACAAAAAAGTATTCCATGAAAAAGGAGTGGAAGCGAGCCAGGTGTTGCCGCTGTCATTGGTGCGATAAAATATGTCGCCACCAGTCATCATATACCCCACTGCGGGGCTGGTGAACTGAATATTATTGATGTCTCCATACGAAGAAATGGAAGGAAGGGGAATATTTTCCCAACCTGGCAAAACCGCCTTTGCTTCCAATATAACTGTGATAGAATCTGTACCCGTACAGACATCATTAAAGGTGGTTAAATAGTAAGTTTTAGAAGACGAGATGCTTACAACTGGATTTTTGATCGTAGAGTCGCTTAAGCCATCTGCTGGCCACCAGGTATAGTTAGAATATCCTGTTGGCGACATTTGAACGATTCCGTTATCGCAAATATGAATATCGTCCCCTGCATCTACATCCACAAATTCTACTATTGGCATGTTTAACTCCATAACTGCAGTATCTGTATAAGTGCCATTGGATGAAATGAGTCTGAGCGTATCCTTGCTTGAAAGCAGATCAATCCGAATGGTATCATTAAATTTATTTGAGACTATTGAATCTCCCAATTTCCAAATATGGGTATTGGAGGGGGAGCCTCTATTGGTGAGCACAATGTCAGTATAGCCACATTGAATAAGAGCGGTAGTATCAAAAGCTGCGACAGGATGAGCAGTACCTCCCAGATTATCGGTATAATAGATCAGTCCGTTTTCTCCAACGGCATAACCTTTTGAGCCCCTGAATCCAAATTGGATGATTTTCTTGTCCCTCAATACCCGGAACTCTTCCCAACTTGAACCTCCGTCAGTACTTCTAAAAATGCCATTTGGCAAAAGATTAGGTGCCTGTTTGCTTATCACAAAAAGGGTATCTTCATTGAGGGCCAATACTTCTTTTATATTATAAAATGGTGTCAGTAGGGTATCCCAGGTGTTGCCTCGGTCAATTGTTTTATGCATCAGGTTATCGGTTCCTATGTACCCCGTGTAAGTTCCCCCGAATGAAAGGCACCTAAAACCATATCCGACTGAATAATCAGGAGTCCATGATTGTCCGCTATTATATGATCTTAAAACCACGCCTTCCCCAATCGCAATACCGGTGTCCTTCTGTGGGAAAGCAATATCACTTATTCCGTAAAAGGTGTTGTGAGCAACATTATTCCAGGTATTTCCTCCATTCATCGAACTTTTAATACGCGGCATATTGCCAGCTACGTATATAGAACTTGCAGAGGATGTATCTATTGCCATGAAATACTTCGAAGAATTATGGGTGGTTCTGTTTCGTGAGTGCCACGTAACGCCACCATCCACAGTCTGCAAAATAAGTTCGCGATTATTTAGGTTTGATGAAGGCCCTACTAATATGCCCTTCAGGCTATCGGTAAAATAAATATCGTATACAGCAATGAGATCATAACCTATGGCAAGTGTGTCAGCGATATAGATGGCACTGAAAACATTGTTGGTGCCTATGTAAATGGAATCAGTGCCTCCGATTATCACCCTTCCATAAGCATCCAATTCCACGGTATACAATGGATCAGCAGTGAATTCATTTAGTTTATTCCATTGGGCTCCCAACCATGCGGGAATGCACAAGCACAAGAAAAGACATACAAAGGTTTTGGCTATGGCAGCCCTTATTCGAGCCAAAAAATCGCTGGTCATTGCAACAAGTTTAGTATGGTTCAGTTTGAAGGGGAAAAGGTACAACCCCTTTTGCAACATCCACTGCATGAAGGTGTGATTTTTTGCGAAGCAGGTAAGGATTTTTACCGCCTTCCTGTCCTACGAAGAACGCAACCACTTCTTGGGTGCAAGTGCATTTGCCACTGTTTTTATTTATCTTATTTGATCTTTTCTTTTGAATTGACCGTTCAGCATTAAATAATCTTTCGCAACTATGAAATTAGGAGTATCAAAAGTAGAATAAAAATATTCACCGAGGCTTTTGCCCCGACTAATATCTCTGACGTTGAGGCAATGCATGGCCAGAGGCATAGGGCAGGGACGCAAATGCCCGGAATGACTGCGGCCAAAGGCTGTGATCGCAGTTGACACCAGGCTGGAGCCGGGCGACTGAGGTGTAGAGGGTAAAACTCGTCCCGTACCACTGTCAGGATACTGGAAAAGAGTATAAACCTTTCTTATAAAAGCATTTTCTAAATGGCTAGCATGTCTTTACAATTATGTTCCTTCCATGTCAAAAGGCAAAATACGCTTAATGGTCTTGGCTAAGAAACGTGCGGGATTCGGAACGGAGTGTAATTTAGCTGCCGGACAGAGTTCAGATTACAGACCCCAATGTGACCGGCAAGGCATTTATATTTCTTTTGCCGTAGCTTCAATCATATCTTTTAACACATCCAGATTTATATCTGTCAGTTTATTTATGTATAAGCAACCAACGCCAGTTGTGTGTTTGCCCAATTTTTTTAAAGCGTCTGAATGTTGTTGTATGTCAACTCCAAGATGCAATGATAAATTTGCTTTCCGTGGCGAAAAGCCCATTTGAAACCAATCAACCTCTCTACCTGTTTTGGGGCTTTTGTATCGTCTCTTACCGAAGCCAATAAGCGATGCTCCCCACATTTTAGGTTCCTCTCCAGTTATCGTTTGCGTTAGATTAAGGACGATAAAACTGTCATTACGTTTCTGTTCATCCTTCATAGTATTGATAAAATCTTCAACACTTGCAGAACTTTGTTTTGTTTTGATTTCAATCCGTTTTGATTTTTTTGTAGCCATTTGTAATTATTATTTATTTGACATTACTTTATTTAAGGGAGCGTCTTGTTGTGTCACGCTTTCCGCGAATCGGGTCAGCCAGGAGATTTTCACCCCGGCCTTCCCGCAGAAGAGTACGTGAAAGTCTGTCTTCATACATCTCTTTATGTTCTTTGTCGCTGCGAATATACGCATGGATGAAACAATTTGTAATGTTCAAATAAGCGGGGAGTTTCCTAGTACAACATTGCTGGAAAAGATATTAGCATTTAATCCTAATAATTTTGCGCTCAATGTTAAACAATTAAAGGTGATCATCAATTTCAACTAATTTACCTTCGACTATAGTAAAAGATAGATGCTCTCGAACTTTGACGTTGTGGCCTTTATTGCGGCCTGGCTTCCAAGGAGGCATATTATTAATTGCTGCCGATATTTCTGTAATTAGTCCGTGGTGGGATGAACCTCTCGCCTGAATATAGGTTAAGGTTGTTTCTCCATCACAACCTATGATGAATTTAACTTCGACTATAGTGATTATTTCTCTGGGAAAGTCTTTAGGAATGATCAGACATTCTCTAAAATATTCATAATAATCATTGTTATAGCTACTACTAAATTGAGGAGGTACCTGTGCCGTGACAACGGTAGGAAGTTGATGACAATCCAGCTCTGCCAACAGTATTCTTTTATCTTTTTGAGGACAACAAGGATAGAAGTTGCAGGGATCACGATCTGTAGTTCCAGTTGCAATTGTTTCTTCAAATAAAAAATTCTTACGCTTAATAACGTATTCAGGATCCCACCAACCTATATCATAAATATAAAAGGTTTCATCACAAATGTGATCTGTAAAACGTGGATCACTTTGGAACCAGAAAAAAACTGGGGTAACACGATATAAATAATCCTAAACCCATTGCTCCAACAATTGTCACTTTTTTCATTCGATGCTGCCACATCGGTGCATTATCGGCTTTCTTTTTAAACATAAATGAAACAATCAGGAGCAGAATCATGAAATAGCTGAAAATCAGTAATATGGATTCTGCCATGGTATCCAATCTATAAGAAAGTACAGCGCTGTAATTATCAGGAAGGCCGATAAGATTTTTCTCGCTGAATACCTTTCTGGATTAAAAAGGTATGAAGGAATTCTCAACATTATCCATTATTTTTATGGTCATATCCCAACATATCAGTCTGGATATGCAATTCGTACGACAGCCTTCGCAAGCTTTCGGGCAACTCCCCGTGTGATGTTCCCCTTTACTAAGCAATGTGCATCATTATCTTCTTGAGGATTATGCACGTTTTCCAAACCTAACGATAGCGTGAAACCGGCCTTTAGAGCAAAGAGCCGGAAACGGGTTTTATCCTGGATGGCTTTCGGGTAAGTAGTAAGGCGCTCTAAATCTACTGATAAACCATCTTCTTCTTTTCTGAGGCTGAAGCTTGATGAAGCAGGACTTCCATCATCTTTTATGAAATTGGGATCCAGGAATTGAACCCTTCGCAGCAATCGGTCATATTCATTTATCACCTCCATGTTCATGGATTACTTTGAAAAAAATCTATGAGTTTGCGGAAGTTTTCCTTTAGATTACCTTCAAGCTCCACCTCATCATCCTTAAACAGTATCAATTCATTTTGGCCAGTGGGCAGAAAATAAAGTTCTGCTGCTTTACTTTCCTTTTGAAATTCTAACATAACCTCACCCTTTACTCCCGGTGCGAGAAAATAAAAGGGCAGGTCAATCATGTGATTTTCAATTAGGAATGTACGGGCTTCTGCTATACTAGCTGGAGATGGTGGTTCTGCTGAATAGCTGTCCCAGTTTTCTGATAAATGGGAGAGGCGATTCAATTTCTGAAACATCTCAGCTATATTTTCAGGAAATCTATTTAGCCGGCTGAAGTAAATGCTGGATGACTTACCCTTCTGAGTTGGAAATTCTTCACGCAATGAAGGTGTGGTTGTTTCGCCATAGGTGGCAGTAGGCTCACTAACTAAAGCTTGCATAGAATTCTTTTTTACAAATTTCTTTAAATATTGCAGACGAACATTCATGGGCATTTTTAAGCCAGCTTATCACCTCATCATTCGATGTTTTCTCGTGGCGATTTACAGCGGTCTGCCAAATAAAAATATCTTCTTTCTTGTTATTTAAACCCGTTGAGAAGGTAACGTTCAAAAGGCCAGAACCAGCCATTTCAAAGCTTTGCTCAAAATGAAAGCGCTGTAATTTCCCACGAGTATGAAACCGATTGATGAAACTGAAATTGATATATTCCTCCACAAAAGCTTCCCAGCTTTCTTTTCCGTAGTCTGCAACCCGGACCACATCAATGTAACGCAGCGAGAGTGAATTAAACCCTAACTGTCCATAACTTTTTTTCAAAGCTTCAAGGGCGGTTTTTATATTGGGAAGATAGGTTTTATCCCATACATAATTTTTCTCTGTGTCATTTACAGTGGCGATGCCCGGACCCAACTGTATTACTGGCCAGGTATCTTCCTCTTTCCAAAACTGGTGGACGGCTTGGTAGTTCAGAAGCTGATGAGGAAAATCGCTTGGAAACTTCGCCACATGATGAGGAAATTTGTTTTTTAGCGCCTCCTGAAATTTGCCCAAGGCAAACAGATATTCGGCATCAATAAGCTGTCTGCCTGTGGAATCCGGTTGTAGTGGCCAGCGTAACTCGAAAATGGCTTCCTGTAAAGGTGCTTTTGGTAATTTGTTCATGATGCTATTAAATTAACTTCAATCATCATAAATTATTCCCGATTAACTTACTGAAATACTGAGGCTGGAAAAATATCCAAGTTCGAGCCCCATTTCTTATTTCTATCAAATTTTTGATGTGCTCTCCATCTGATGACATCAATGCCAAGTACATGCGTCTCCTTATCATACCAAACAGCAGTCTCATATATCCTCCTATTCCCGCTCCCCCAACATCGCCTCCCGAATATACTTCACCGGTGCGCTCCCATATTTCAAAAACGTCTCGTTGAAATTCTTCAGGGAATATTCTTCGCCCATTTTTTCCTGGTAGTCCTGGCGGAGTTTTACGATGTCCATGTAACCGGTGAAGTAGCTGGTGAGTTGCACTTGTGATAGTTGTACCCTGCGCCATTTGCCACGGGCTTCGGCCTCTTCCTGAAAGGCTTCGTTCATCAGCAGGTTTAGCGCCTGTTCCTCTGTCATGTTCAGTACATGCACGCTGTAGTCGAGGATGGTGTTGCAGGTGGTGCGGAGGTTCCATTTGTAGTACATCAGCCACATTTCAGCGGCATTCTTGCCATATCCTGCTTCCAGCATCATTCGCTCTCCATAGACGGCCCAGCCCTCTATGGTGGCCCCGTTGCCGAGGATGCTGCGGATCATGTCAGGATTCTCGTTGCTATATACCAACTGCGCATAATGGCCGGGAATGGCCTCGTGGATGTTGAGGATTTGCAGGATGTAATCGTTGTACTCGCGCAAAAAGCTCTCTGCCGATGCTGTGGTGTATTGCGGTGAATTGAGGGGCGAAACGTTGTAGAAAGTCTCTTTGTCCTTGTCATAAGGTCCGGGTGCAGAGATGGATGCCCCGGCAATGCCGCGCATGTACATTGGCGTTTCGCGCACTGTCAGCGGCTTGGAAGGGTCTAGGTACAAGAGGTCTTTTTCGCGTACAAATTCCGCCAGCCGGGGTATTTGCTTTTCAATATCCTGCATAAAGCTGTCGCGGTGCGAGTGCTGTGAACTCAGCGTGTCCAGCATGTGATGGACCACCTGCAATCCCAGCGGTTGTGCTTGTCCCGGAAAATATTTTGACCACAGCCGCTGGCTTATCCGGGTCATCTCCCTGTGCAGCGAATCTTTGTGCGCCCTGGCTTTTTCATATATTTCTTTGGCCGTGTAAGTGGAGACAATATCATATTTGAATTTTTCTTCATAAAGGTTTTCCCCAAGGCGGAAATTGCGGCTATTCTCTCCGTTTAATTCCGGCAGCACTTCCAGTTCAAGGTAATTCGCAAAAGCATTGATGGATTCCACGGTTTCGTTAATCGTGGCTAGCATTTCTTTTTGTTGTTCACCGCTGATGCCTGCTGCATTCAGCGAATCAAGAATGACGTTCTCAAAAATATAGGTTCCCCCGCGAATCTGGTCTATCGCCAGGCGAGTGTGCGGTACGGAAGGCCGGTCAATATTCTCACGCGCCTGTGCATAATATTGGGGCACATGCTCCATTTTTTCAAATACAATTTCCAGCTTTTGTGCAAGGGGAGCAAAGTCACTTTTTATAATCCGGTCGAATACGCCAGCTACATTGTAGGTAGCGGGATTCCATTTCCATCCCTGGTAAGTAGTAATGTACCAGCGCTGCGATTCCAGTTCATTTTCTATCATTTTATAATTAATGCTGTTGTCAGGCGAGAGGGAAGCGGGATCGTATTGGTGCAACGAATCCAACATCCGGTTGGCAAAAGCTATTTGTGCCTCTCTGAGCGAATCTGAGGGAGCGGGAAGCTCGGCAGCATAATCATAATAACCTGCATACACGGCTTGCTGTGGTGAAATTTTCCAGAGTTCATTTATAAAATAATCTTTAAAGACTTCAAATTCAGGATCCTGGTTCGGAACGCCTTCCACTTTCTCGGGTTCGCTATCGCAGGCATTGAAAAACAGGAGCAGCAGCAAGTTGTACAGATATATCTTTTTCATTTTCATTTATTATTTGCCAAAGCTATTAAAGTTTAAAATAGTAAAATCAGCATTTAAAAAACTTCAATTTATTTTTTGTGAAATGATTAAAATTTATAGAAAAGATTTTTGAAAGGAATTAAAATAAACGATTGACGAGTTTTGGGGCATCCAGCGGATTGAGTTTGTGCAAATTGAGCATCCAGGTGATCTGTGTCCAGTAGGTATCGGAAATCAGGTTTATGGATTCGCGAATGGCGGAATTGTAAAACAGCGGCAGATAAAGTTCAGCGATTTCTTCAATAAATACGAGAACGATCCCGGCTTCATAATAAAGCTCCTCTGAATCATTAAAAGTGGCGATGCTGGCATACGGCTTTATCGGGAGCACCCACGGCCAGTCTGCCCGGAGGTTGGCGGCCGCGAGCCATTTATTTGCATTGCCGAGGTTGCCTGCATATTTAAATGCGCCATCATCCAGCACTATCTGTTGCGACCAGAAATTTTGGAAAGGAAAAGCACTTCGGTCAAAGTAAAGATGATCGTACGCATAATCGAACCTCCCTGTCCTGGAGCCTACACGAAAATTATAAATCCCGCTGCTGGCCTTTCCATAGGCGAATGCACCGGCAAACAACCGGAGTTTTATGCCCTTTTTCTTTTCATTATAAATCCATTTGCGGGTAAACTCACCGAAGGCTTTCACAAACTGGTCGTCCGGTGAATATTGAACGCTGACATTAACATTCGATGGCCGGAGCGCGTGGGCATGGCTGTATGCTGATCTTAATTCGAGAAGGGTTGTCTGTATGCCGTCTCGCTCAGGCCAGGGTCCGGGCCGGTAGGCGTCTTCAGATATCCATACCGCTCTCAGCCGGGTTTTGAATTCTCCCGGCTTGTTCAGGGGTTTCGGCCTGATCGTTCCTTCCACAAATGGCGATAACCGGATGTAGCGGAGATGGTCGTTTCCGAATTCATCGAGGTGGAAAGATTTAACCTGCAAGCCTGTTTGCAGTTTTTTCCATGCCTGGCCATCGCTATCGTAACTGTTGTATCTTATCTCTCCGAGCCCGGAGAACTTCCCACTGCCAAAACCATAAACCGGTGCTAAGGCATATTGAAGCCGTGAAGGTGGCAGTGGTGTATTGTAAAATGCGAGGCCCAGCATAAACCTGTCGTACACATTATATCCCACTGCCGGAGCGATAAGCATGGTTTCCTTGCCGGGCTTTTCCAGCGAAAATACCGGGCGTATCCGGAATGGAATACCGCCTGCCTTCAGGTTGTTTTTAACATTCACATCCGGAACCCACTGAGCCGGATTTATCTGCACCACATCGTAATCGCCCACGGGCAGCGCAATAGTAGTCCTGTCTCTGACGCCCTCCACCCATCGCTGATAGATCAGGCTGTCGTTTCGCAAAACGTTCAGCAGAACGGGGGCATATTGCGCTCCTTTTTTCGCTATCGTTACTTGCAGGGAATCACCTCTTTGCTTTGTCTTTTTTATGGCATAATCCAGGTTGTTCCTGGTCGTGAGCATTTCATCAAAAAACCAGTCCACATTTTTAGAAGCATTTGCTTTAAATATCTGCGCAAGATCTTCAGGTTGAGGGTGCCTGAATTTCCATTCCTGGTAATAGCGCTGCATGATGCGGTCAAACTCTTCGAAACCGAGGTAGGCTGCCAACATTTTGAAATCTCTCGCTGCTTTTCCGTAAACGACTAATCCATAACTGGGATACGTAAAATCTGCCGAGTGCAGGTTTTCCGGCTGGTCCAGATGCTGCCGGGCATAAATCATATAAACGAAATGGAGCGGGTCACTGAGCATTGGAGCTTCTCTGAAATCCATCCGCGGAGTAAGTTCGATACTGCCCGGTTTCCACTGATTTCCTGTATACCGGTTTTCATAGTATGAATTGATTCCCTCGTCCATCCAGGGATGCTCCCGTTCATTGGTGGCAAGAACGGCCTGGAACCAGTTGTGTCCTACTTCATGCAGGATCACCGTTGGCAGATCGTGCAGCACACTGATCACGGTGATGGTAGGATATTCCATGCCACCTCCGGCAGATAATGCGCCCGAAACAGCCGTTACATTATCATAGGGATAAACGCCAACTTTCCCGGAATAGAACCGGACAGCGCTGATCACATTTTCTACAGCACTTTCCCAGGGTTTTCCTTCTGCTCTGCCGGCTTCTAAAGTATAAAATGCCCAGGCTGTGATGCTGTCATTTCTTCCGGGAACTATAAATTTCTCACTATTCACCAGGTAATCCCGGTCAGCGAACCACGCAAAATCAATCGCATTATCAATTGCATACCGGATGGTTTTGGTGGAAAACGTAGTATCGCGCAGAAATACCTCATCGCGCTCCTGCCAGTTAATAATACGGGAAGTCCGCTCCCGCTGCTTAAGCCACTGGATCTCGGACGGGGTTTGCAATTGCCCGGTTGCCGCTACAGCAAAATCTACCGGCAGGGTGATGGTGACATCGTAGTTTCCGAAATCGCTGTAAAATTCTCCCTGGTCCAGGTAGTGCATCGTGTTCCAGCCATTACGGTCATAGACGGCCATTTTTGGGTACCATTGTGTAACCTGGAATCCGCCTTTGCTCCTGCCAAGCCGGGAAAAATCTGCGGGCAGCTTAACGCTGAAGGGCGTGGATATCTCAATGGATGAACGCGGTAATAAAGGTCGCGGAGGAATTAGCCGGACAATTTCTTTGGAGTGGTCAGTAAATTCCCACTTCACGGGAGCCTCATCCACCCTGAAGTCAAGAAAATCCATATAACCCAGGTCAGCCTCTGCTGCAAACTGAAACTTCAGGTTGCCATTATTCAGTTGCTGTTCAGCAAATGGCGTATTGCGGCTGTGGTATGCATTCGGCCAGAGATGCAAGAACATCTCACGCAATGTGTCAGGAGAATTGTTGTAGTATGTAATTGTCTCTTCAGCCGTAAGGATGTGTGTCACATCATCCAGCGTAACTTGTATCCTGTAGTCTGCCCGCTGCTGCCAATGCTCCTGGCCATAGGTGGCAGGTGAGAGAAATAGTAATGAAGCGGAAAGAACTAACGTTTTGATGTTCAGCATGGGTTTGGCAAGTACGGGTGAAAAGGTAACTATTGGCCTGATAATTTGATATTTTTGCGCAAATCTCAAGAAAAATCTGAATGAACGATTATAAGGATCATTTTGATAACGAAACCCGTTACCTGGTTAGGAGATATGAAAAGATGCTCCGTGAGGCGGATCACCTTTACTTCGAATCTGATGAGTTCGAGAGTATCATAGATTACTATCTTTTCAAGAACAAAACGGAGCGGGCACAGTCGGTAACGGATCGTGCGCTGGAACAACATCCTCATGCAGTTGCCATTCTGTCGCGAAAGGCACAGCTTCTTTCTCAGGAAAACAAGCATGACGAAGCGCTCCGCCTGCTGGAAAAGGCCGTCTTGTTTGAGCCGGCCAATTATGAACTGCTCCTGCAGCTTGCCAACCAGTACGATGAAATGAATGACTTTCCGGCAGCCATTCAGTCCTATGAAAAAGCACTGACATTTAGTTCTGAAAAAGATGAAGTATACCTGATGCAGGCATTCACCTACCAGAACTGGGACAAATACTTAGAGGCGGTAAAGTGTCTGGAGCAGGCCCTTGACGAAAACCCGGGAAATGCCGAAGCGATGCAGGAACTGGCGTTTTGTTTTGATTATCTGAATCAGCCGGAGAAGAGCATAGGCTATTACGAAGAATTACTGAACCGCGATCCTTATGCTTACAATATTTGGTACCAACTCGGATTGGTGTATGAAGGCCAGAATCATTATGAAAAAGCACTTCAGGCTTATGAATATTCCACTCTTATAAAACCGGATTTCCCTGCTGCCCATGCTAACATGGCGAAGATGTATATGCAGCTTGAGGAATTTACCCAGGCTATTTCCTCTTTCCAAATTTGCATTAAGCTCTCTGGCGGGGATGCCTATACTTTTTGCCAGTTGGGAGATGCCTGCCGTTTTCTGGAGGACCAACATGCCGCAAGGAAATATTATCGCAAAGCCATTAGCATTGAGAGCGATTATGCGGATGCATGGTTTGGTATTGGATTAACATACGAAGCAGAAGAAGAATACCGCAAGGCAATCACCTTCTTTATGCGGGCCATTGAGCTTAATAAAAACCGCGAAATTTACTGGTACACCCTGGCCGACTGCTACGTTTGCACCGGAGATGTAAAAAAAGCAATCGAGGCCTATCAGCGCGTCATAGAACTGGAGCCTGAAAGCAAGGAAGGCTGGATAGATTTCGCAGTGCTCTTGTATGAAGAAGGGTTACAGCCTGAAGCTTTCGATTTGCTCCGGGAAGCGATCAACACACTGCCACAATGCGATGATTTTTATTATCTGATGGGCGGAATGATGATGGCCACAGGAAAAACCATGAAAGGCCTGTTTTATCTCGAAAACGCACTTACCCTCAACCCAAATAATCACAAATTGCTCTTCGATTATTTTCCTCAGCTTTTGGAAAACAGCATGGTTCTTAGCCTGCTTGAGCAATACAAAATTTGAATGATCCCCTATGAATTTTGATTTAAATCAACTTCCTGAAAGAACACAAAAACCACGGGAGGCGGGCCTCACTATGGTTATGGACAAAGGCATGAGCTTGCGGGAATCGGAGGACTTTATCTCTGTGGCAGGCCAATATGCTGATCTGGTAAAACTGGGTTTTGGAACCTCGTTCGTTACGCCCCGGCTCCGCGAAAAACTGGACATCTACAAACAGGCCGGTATCCCGGTATACTTTGGGGGTACACTCTTCGAGGCATTTATTGCAAGAAATCAGTTTGAGGAATACAAGCGTGTGCTGGATCGGTTTGGAATGGGCCATGTAGAGGTTTCAGACGGCAGCATTACCCTAGAGCACGAGCAGAAGTGCGAATACATCTCTGATCTGGCTAAAAATTTCGCGGTGTTAAGCGAGGTGGGTTCCAAGGATGCGGAGAAAATTATTCCTCCTTATCGCTGGATACAACTCATCAAAGAAGAAATGGCAGCCGGAAGCTGGAAGGTAGTGGCAGAGGCCAGAGAAAGCGGAAACGTGGGAATATTCCGTGGAACAGGCGAGGTGCGCTCAGGACTTGTAGATGAGATCCTCACGCAAATTCCGGCCGATAAGATATTGTGGGAAGCTCCGCAAAAATCTCAACAGGTATGGTTCATCAAATTGCTGGGTCAAAATGTGAACCTTGGAAATATCGCACCTCATGAAGCTATTCCGCTGGAAACGCTGCGCCTAGGATTAAGAGCCGATACGTTTGATGATTTTCTTGACAAATAAAAGCGTTGAAGTCACAAATACAGAATCACAAGTGGACTCCAGGATTTGAGTTTTAACTTAAATTTCCGGTAAAAATTAAAGCACTTTTAAATATTTTTCCGGCTTATGCTCAACGTAAGGCCCCGGTGAGGTTTTTGCCGTATCCCACGCTCCTGACCTAACAATAGCCCTTCCTTTATGTATAAAATTTTTTCCTGGTTGCTTATTGCAATATTTCCTGTTGCACTTTTTGCACAACACCCTCTCCACCAGGAAAAATCCTATGCTATTTACGGCCCTTCTTCCTGGGCCGATTCCCTGATTCAGACCATGACGGTTGATGAAAAGATCGGCCAGTTATTCATGGTAGCGGCATATTCCAATAAAGATCAGAAGCATACTGAAGAGATACTGTCGCTTATCCGGGATTACCATCTGGGAGGACTTTGCATGTTTCAGGGAACTCCTGCGGAACATGTGAGGCTGGTGAACTTATTCCAGGATTCCTCAAAAGTTCCTTTGCTCATTTCAATGGATGCTGAATGGGGACCTGCCATGCGGCTGGACAGCGTGATGAGCTGGCCACGCCAGATGATGCTCGGTGCAATAGAAAACGACAGCCTTATTTATGACATGGGCCGTGCCGTGGCAAAACAGCTAAAGCGGCTCGGGGTAACGGTAAATTTGGCTCCCGTTGTGGATATTAATAATAACCCCCTGAACCCTGTTATCCACACCCGTTCTTTTGGTGAAGACATGGTGGAGGTGGCCGAAAAGGGCCTGGCTTATACCCGTGGAATGCAGGACGAGCAACTATTGGCCGTGGCCAAACATTTCCCCGGACATGGCGACACACAAACCGACTCACACTACGATCTGCCTCTCATTCCATTTACCAAAAAGCGCCTGGATTCATTAGAGCTTTATCCGTTTCGGAGGCTGATACGCAAGGGCGTAGGTGGCGTTATGGCAGCCCATCTTTCAGTTCCTTCGCTTGACAGCACTGTGAATGTGCCTTCATCCCTCTCCCCGGCAATAATTGATTATTTACTCCAGGTCCAGATGAACTTCCGGGGACTGATCTTCAGTGATGCCCTGAACATGAAGGGCGTGGCAAAATACTTCGGTCCCGGAGAGGCGGCATTAAAGGCGCTGATGGCCGGCAATGATATAATCCTTTATCCTGAAGATGTGCCCACCGCTGCCGGGAAAATAAAGCAAGCGCTTGCTGACAGCATCATTACCGAAAGCGTAATTGATTTTCATGTTGCTAAAATTCTGAAAGCTAAAAACTGGCTGGGGCTGGATACCTTTAGCAAGGTGGAAACCGAAGGCCTGCTCGAAGAGCTGAACGCCCCTGCATTTATTAACCTGAAACAGCAGATCGTTGAAGCCGCAATTACACTGGTGAGGAATGATTCGGATTTTGTGCCGCAACGAAAGCTTCTCCATCAGCGGATCGCAGTTGTTTCTATGGGAGCGGAACAAGGAAATTCTTTTCAGGAGATGATTTCACGATATGCTCCGGTATCTCTATTTTCAATTAAGGCAACAGCCAAAAAGGCTGCTTATGACGAGTTGCTTGGGTCATTGCAGGAATTTGACCGGGTAATAGTCGGACTGCACAACGTGAGTCGCTACAACGTCCGGACATTTGGGATCACCACTGATGCCATCAATTTTGTACATGCACTGAACCAGCGCCAGAATATGTTGCTGGTGGATTTCGGAACGCCCTATAGTCTTTCACGATTCAGAGAGGTACACAACCTGATGCTGGCCTATGAGGATGACAGCCTGATAGAATCTGTAGCCGCGCAAATGATCTTTGGCGGACTGCCGGTTAAAGGAAGGCTGCCGGTAAGGATTGATACCACTTTCGCCCTGCATTCAGGCATTCAGCAATCCGAAGTTTTAAGACTCGCTTATACACTGCCTGAAGGCGCAGGGATTGCCTCATCAAAACTGAAGGGAATTGATTCCATTGCCCAATATGCCATAAAGGAAGGTGCAACGCCCGGCTGCCAGATCCTCGTTGCGAAGAGTGGTAAAGTGATCTATCATAAATCATTTGGGTATCATACCTATGAGAACGAGTTTCCGGTAAAGAATACGGATATATATGATCTGGCCTCCATTACCAAAGTAGCAGCCACGACTTTGGCCATAATGAACTTGCATGAAATCCGCGCCTTAAGACCCGCTGATCAACTCGAAAAATTCCTGCCTGATCTCCGGGGAAATCCTAAAGGAAATTTAACCATAAAAGAAATTTTAACGCATCAGGCCGGGCTGGAGGCATGGATCCCTTTTTATAAATATACACTCACGGCCGGTGGAATATGCGACAGCAACTACTGCTATGAACCGAATGATTTTACCTTACAAGTAGCACGCAACCTGTACATATATCGTGATTATGGAGCAAAAATGTGGGAACAGATCTATAATTCACCGCTGGGCAGCCGTGGAGATTATGTGTATAGCGACATCGGGTTTTTCTTTATGAAGCGAATTGTTGACAGCCTTACCGGCTCGTCTTTTCGCGGATACCTGGAAGACAATTTTTACGAACGGCTTGGCATGGGACAAACAGGATTCAATCCTTCCGTGTGGTATCCGATGGAGAGAATTGTACCTACTGAAAACGATAATTACTTCCGGAAGGAACTCATCCACGGATTTGTACACGACCCTGCCGCTGCCATGCTGGGCGGGGTGGCAGGACATGCAGGACTTTTCTCCAATGCCAACGATCTGGCTATCCTTATGCAGATGCTGCTCAATAAAGGGACGTATGGTGGAGAGCAATTTTTTGAACCCAATACAATTGAATTATATACCCGTAAGCAATATAAAAACAATCGAAAAGGACTGGGTTTTGACAAACCGGAAATGGACCACAGGAAAACCGGGCCCACCTCCAGCCTTGCTTCACCAGGCAATTTCGGCCATACCGGCTTTACGGGCACATCCATGTGGGCCGACCCTGAAAATGACATGATCTATATTTTTCTGTCCAACCGCGTATATCCCACGGCAGCTAATCGTAAACTTATCTCCATGAATATCAGGACGGAGATAGAAAAGGTTATTTACCAGAGTTTTCTTGATCAAAATAAGGCAGGTTCTAATTAAATACTGCGAGCGTGGAAAATGCCGCAGTGTGCGGTGTTTATCAACAATTGCGTTATAAGCCCTGTTCCTTTAATGAACCAAGAACGACAATACATGCCTCGCTTTATATCTTTATTTATTGTATTAATATTTTCGCAGTTTCCGCTATCTGGCCAGGTGGGTCAGGTTCAGATTATTCACAACAGCCCTGACCCGGAACTAGAGACGCTTGACCTGTATTTCGAGGGAGCGCTCGTAATAGATGATTTCAACTTCAGGAGTGCTACTCAGTATCAGACGGTATTGGCCGGCATTGATGTCAATTTCGGAGTTGCCCCTGCCAACAGCAGCAGCATAAATGATACGATCAGAAATTTCGTTTTGCATTTTGAGGATGGAGAACTCTACAATATCTTCATTGGAGGCGTGTGGAACACTGACAGCTTTGATGTGAATCCGGCAGGAAAAGGAATTGATTTCAATATATTCCTAAATACAGAAGCAAGAGAGGCGGCATTGGACAGCAGCAAGGTGGAATTCATGTTTTACAATGGAGTAACGGATGCACCGCCCCTGGATATCACCGGCACAAGTGGCATTGTATTCGGAAATCAGCTTGCGTATGGAGAGAGAACCGGATACTTCAGCTCCGAACCAGAACCCCTGATCTTTAACATAGCTCCGGAGTCAGGAAATTACGAAATAAATTTTTTGGGTTACAGAGGCGAAACTGCCATTATTTTTACTTCCGGATTTATGAACCCGGAAAATAATCGCCAGGGAGAGAGCTTCGCAGTATTTGCTGCCTTTTCGGATGGAAGTGTTGTACAACTGCAGGAGCCTGTTTCCGCGCGCATACAATTTTTCAATGCCGCACCAGACCCCTCACTCGATTCGCTGGACGTATACGTCCAGGGTCGCCTTTACTTCGAAGGTTTCTCTTATCTCAGCGCTACTCCATTCCTCACCTTCCCCGGTGATTCGGACCTCACAGTTGACCTAACCGTTCCGGGATCGCAAACCGTTATTTATACCCGCGATATCTTGCTGGACAGTGGTGAAACTTATTTTGCAGTGATTACCGGCCTGTTGCCTCCAAATGATACGGTTTCTAATCCGGAGGGCAAAAGCACACACATTCAACTGGCGCTGGAAAAAGGATTGAAAGAGACCGGTGATACGATCTCGGAATTTGAATTTCAAACGTATAACGCCATTCCAGATGCTCCAGCCGCACGGGTAATTGCGGATGATCAATTGGCGATTACCGGCCCTTTAGGCTACAGGCAATTCGATGGCTATTTCTCAATTCCGGCTGAAACACATACATTCCAACTCGTTGATAGCCCTTTGGTGCTTTCCTCTTTTTCCGGAGATTTTACGGCACTCTCCGGCCATGTAGGGGTTGTGCTGTTTTCGGGGATGTTTCATGAAGCTTATGATGTTCCCACGACCATGAACATAATCCTAGCAGACGGGGAGGTGATAAACTATTCTCCCACAGGCATCAATAGTAATCCTGGCGTTTCCTTAAAATTCAGCACATATCCCAATCCGTTTAGAGAAGGATTCACCGTGGAATGGCCGCATAGCAGCAAACCGCTGGAGCTAACGATAATCAACGCAAGCGGTCAAATCTTAAAGCAGGTTCGTCCACCGTTCTCTGAAAACAGGATCTTCCTTGATCTCTCATCTGAGAAAGCAGGGTTTTATTTCCTCCGGTTCAGGGAGGGTGACCAAACAGGGTATTCCAAGGTATTTAAAATAGAATGATCAGGCAAAGCAGCTACAAAATTGCAATCTGGGGAAATCACCTGGATCTCTACCAGCACGTAAACCATGCCCGCTATATCGAATTTCTTGAGGAAGCCCGCTGGGCACACTTTGGCGGAACGCAAGTTTTAGCGAAGATGAAAAAACTTGGGCTGGGTTTCGTAATTGTAAATCTTAATATTGATTATTTGCACCCAAGTACTATGGGTGATGTGTTGATTATTAAAACAAACCTTAGAAGCATTGGCCATAAAAGCGCGCAACTTTTTCAGGATATTTCATTAAATTCCACCGATAAAAAAGTAGCTGAGGCTAAAATTACCTTTGTCTTACTTGATATGAAAACGCAGAAAGCAGTGCCGGTGGACGAGAAACTGAAGTCGTTACTTCTGAAGTGATTTCTTGCTCTTGGTGGTTTACGTTCAATAGATTAAGTATAAACACGTGAAAGAAAACCTAAATATTATCCATAAATAGTAGGCTTTACTGCCCATGTGGCCGTAGTTTCGCAAGGCTTTTGATTATGGCGGTTTAAACGTAACCACCAACGAGGTGTTAGAATGTATTGGATCGGAATTGTGAAGTTGGGGAGTGTTGAATAATCCAGCACATGTAAAAAAAATTTATTAGAAAAGAAAAAGTTCAAGCGATAAGCATGTGGAAAAAACTTGTTGATATTGTATACAGGAGGGATGATCAGGTAAAGTACCGGACTCTTTCAGCTTCCGAACTCCACTCATCCATCAAAATGAAGAATGGAAGCGCAGTTTTACTTGATGTTCGGAATCCGGATGAATTCAAAGAAGAGCATATACCCGGAGCAGTCAATATCGCATTGCATTCCCCGGAGTTCCTGAAGCAGATTCAGAAGCTTGAAAAAAACAAAACCTACTTCATTTACTGCAGAAGCGGCCAGAGAAGTGCTATGGCCTGCGAAATTTTAGCCCAGCATGGCTTTGAGCATATCTACGACCTCCGTGGAGGAACCACCTTCTATGAGGGAGAATTGAAGAAGGACTAATTTTTTGCCCTCCCGTCCTTTAAGTGAAGATTTGGTTCAGAACTTGACACATCTGCTCATTCTCATCAAACATACGCTATGCTACACTCTATCCTGTTATTTTCATTCCCTGGCGGGTCTGAATGGTTCCTGATCTTTCTTGCAATTATTCTCCTATTTGGTGGCCGGAAAATTCCGGAACTGATGCGCGGAATTGGTAAAGGCATAAGAGAGTTTAATGATGCTAAAGAAAAAGTAAAGGAAGGCCTTGAAGATGGAATGAAAGAGGAAAAAAAGAAAGAGGCCGGAATTTATCCCCCGCCTGTTCAGGAAGGGACTAAATAATAATGGTGAAGGAAACCCGGTCCTATAAGCAAATTCGGCAGGCGCTCTTCAGTGGCCAGTCTACCACGCTCGAAATCGTAAAGCAATATCTTGAAAGAATAGAAGAGCACCGGAATCTCAACTGCTTTCTGGAAGTATTTGGTGCAGAAGCGAGGGAGCGGGCTGCTTTAATTGACAGAAAAATAGCAGATGGCACTGCCGGCAAACTTGCGGGAATGGTTATCGCCATTAAGGACAATATTTGCTATCAGGGCCATAAATGTTCTGCTTCATCCAGAATTCTGGAAGGATTCCAGTCTTTGTACTCCGCCACCGTTGTAGAACGGCTTATCAGGGAAGATGCCATTATAATTGGCCGCACCAACTGCGATGAATTTGCAATGGGTTCATCCAATGAGAACTCGGCTTACGGCCCCGTTAAAAATCCAATAGACACAACCCTCGTTCCGGGCGGATCTTCAGGAGGTTCCGCAGCGGCCGTTGCAGCCAATCTTTGCACCGCAGCCCTGGGTTCCGATACCGGAGGCTCCATACGGCAGCCGGCAGCATTTTCAGATGTGGTAGGTTTCAAACCATCTTACGGCAGAGTTTCACGCTATGGCCTTATTGCCTTTGCCTCTTCATTTGATCAGATCGGCCCTTTTACAAATAACATTGAAGATGCTGCACTTTTGATGGAAGTGATGGCCGGTCCCGATAATAAAGACAGTACGGCTTCCTCCCATCCTGTACCAGAATATATTAACGAACTGGAATGGCAGGGCAAGGTTGATCTTGCATTGCTACAGGAATGCATGGAAGCTGAAGGGCTGGATCCTGAAATTAAGGAAGCATTTACTCAGCTGGTAGAAATGTTAAAAGCTGATGGGAATACCGCCACCAGCGAGACCTTTCCTTATCTTGAACAGGTAGTTCCGGCTTATTATGTTCTCAGCACGGCCGAAGCTTCCTCGAACCTGGCGCGGTATGCAGGGATGATTTATGGCTACCAGGCCGAAGGCGCCTCTAATCTGGAGGAAACCATTGTTCGATCCCGTTCGGAAGGATTTGGGAAGGAAGTACAGAGACGGATCATGGTTGGTACTTTCGTGCTTAGCGAAGGCTACTATGATGCGTACTACGGCCAGGCACAAAAAGTAAGGAGGCTGATCCGCGACCATGCAGAAAGCCTGCTTCAGGATAGTGAATTCATTGTATTACCAACATCTCCCGGCCCACCGTTCAGGTTAGGCGACAAAACTTTAGATCCTGTGGCTATGTACCTGGCGGATATTTTTACCGTTCAGGCTTCATTAGCAGGATTGCCTGCTATCTCCATTCCGGCAGGAAAGCTTAAAAACGGCCTTCCCTGGGGATTGCAAATTATCGGAAGAAATTTTGAGGAGCACCGGCTTCTTGCATTTTCACAATACATTATGAAAAAAATTTAGAGATGAAAAAATTGCTGACTTTAATGTTGTTGCTGCATCTCTTTTTTGGAGTTGCGGTTTTACAAGCGCAGGAAACAGACACCACCGAATCTGTCTCGGGAAATATAGAAGTGGAAGAGGAACCCATCCTAAACCCGCTGGATGACTTGCTCACCGAGTGGATGAAGAGCAATCTGAAACCCAACCTGAACCGGGAAGAAATGAACATTTACGGTTTTAAGGAGGAAGATATTCCCGTTTATCCTGATTCAGTTTATGAATACCGGCTCTCCCTCATTGAGACGCCAATTCCTATGACATTTAATAGTGCCGTAAAGAGTTTCATTGATTTGTATGCACTACGCAGGCGGGATAACGTGCAGGCGATGCTGGGTTTGGCGCACTACTATTTCCCGCTATTTGAAGAAACACTTGACAAGTATGACCTGCCCCTTGAATTTAAGTATTTACCCGTCATCGAATCGGCATTGAATCCCAAGGCGGTGAGTCGGGCCGGTGCAACAGGAAGCTGGCAATTCATGTATTCTACCGGCAAAATGTATGGTTTGCAGGTAACATCCTATGTGGATGAACGCAGAGATCCTTATATGGCTACCGATGCCGCAGCCCGATTTATTAAGGATCTTTATAAAATTTATGGCAACTACCTTTACGTGATCGCAGCGTATAACTGCGGGCCGGGAAATGTGAACAAGGCAATAAGGAGAAGCGGAGGTAAAACTGATTTCTGGGAAATTTATCCCTACCTGCCACGCGAAACAAGGGGATATGTCCCCGCTTTCATTGCAGCAACGTATGTTTTTACTTACCACAGAGAACATAACCTGTATCCCCTGGAGGTTACGATGCCACTGGCTGTAGACACCGTGGTAATTGAGAATGAGGTTAATTTCGAGAAAATTGCGGAAGTATTGAATGTGGATATTGAAATCATTCGCGATTTAAATCCTCATTACAAAAAGGATGTGATTCCCGCGCGGGCAGAACCCTACCTATTGAGGCTTCCAATGAAAAGCTGTCTTGCCTTCTGTGATTTTCAGGATTCAATATATGCGCTGGATGCATTACCAGTGGTGGCCGCGCCTGCCGGGTCTGCGGCTGTTTCTTTGGTTCAGAATCAAACTAATTCGAACACCACCGCATCATCGGAAAACACCAAATTATATTACACCGTAAAATCCGGAGATAACCTTGGGTATATAGCCGAATGGTATGATGTATCGGCTTCTGACCTTAGGCGGTGGAATGGCATCTCCGGAAATACCATCCGTCCCGGCCAGAAACTTCAGGTCTATGTAAAGACAAGTCAATCTGAAAAATACAAGAAGGTAGAGCATCTCACATTTGCCCAGAAGCAGCGCGCTGAGCATAAATACCAGGCGGCTGCCAGTAGTAGCACTTCCGGTAACGAGGTACAGTATTACATAATTAAGAATGGAGATACACTCTGGGAAATTGCCAGGAAATATCCAGGGGTTTCTGCTGAAGATATTAAGCGCAGCAATAATATCCACAATATCAAATCATTGAAACCGGGTCAAAAACTGAAAATTGAGATCAGCAGCTAAAGGGAAGTTTCCACATGATTTTAATTAAATAAAACTGCAGCCCCGGCTTTTAGCAAATCATTTAAGAATTTTCATACAAAACAAAACTCCGGAATTCCCGACTTGATAAATTCTCATAATTTCGCGGTCCACAGAAGCGCACTTTTTTCATGTCATCTCTGAGCGTCCGGCACCTTCTCGGAATTAAGTACATCTCCCGCGATGACATTGAGAAGATATTTACTACGGCTGATCAATTTAAGAACATCCTTAACCGGCCTATCAAGAAAGTACCGTCTCTCCGGGACATTACCATTGCCAACGTATTTTTTGAAAGCTCCACACGTACGCGGCTTTCCTTTGAACTGGCGGAGAAACGGCTCTCGGCTGATGTGATCAACTTCAATGCGTCCGGCTCTTCGCTGAGCAAAGGAGAAACGCTGCTGGATACGGTGAATAACATCCTCGCAATGAAGGTGGATATGGTAGTGATCCGCCATGCATATGCCGGCACGCCCGCGCTGCTGGCCCGCCATATAAAGGCGAACATAGTGAATGCCGGAGACGGCACACACGAACATCCTACCCAAGCCCTTCTGGATGCATTTTCACTGCGAAATAAACTGGGAACCCTTGAAGGAAAAAAAGTATTGATCGTGGGGGATATACTGCACTCACGCGTAGCCCTCAGCAACATCTTTTGCCTTAAAGTGCTGGGTGCGGAAGTAATGGTCTGCGGCCCGCCTACGCTTCTGCCGAAGTTTATCCATACACTGGGCGTCCGTGTGGAATACGATCTTCAGCGGGGCCTGCAATGGTGCGATGTGGCCAACGTATTACGCATTCAGCTTGAAAGGCAGAAGGAAGCATATTTCCCCAGCTTGCGCGAATACGCAATGGCCTATGGCATAAACCGCAAGCGCCTCGCACAGCTTGAAAAGCCTATTACGATCATGCATCCCGGACCTATAAACCGCGGCATTGAGATAGACAGTGATGTAGCCGATTCCGAACACTCCATTATACTGGAACAGGTGGAAAATGGCGTGGCAATCCGGATGGCTGTGCTCTACCTTTTGGCCTCCAAGGTTGAAAATTAGGAAGTTCCGGATAAAGAACCATCGGCCCGAATTCAAAAGATTGCAATGGTTAATCCTGCTGCGAGTAGAACTCCGTCAGGTTCTGATCCAGCTTTTGTACTGTCTCTGCAAATGAGCGCCATGCCGGCTCTCCGCTTTTAAGGGAAGGTGTATTGTATTTTACAAAATAGGGAAAAGGTGCGGAAAGAATCCGGAAGTTACCATCCATCATCTGCATCCCGTCCACCGTCCTCTCCAGGCCCTGTAAACGAACGTAGTCAATGTCCAGGATATACACAGGTCCTGATAAGACTGGCGGAGTATCCACTGGCTCTAGTGTACGTTTCAGAAACAGATTCTCATAATTTCCTGAAAGAAAATCACGGCTCCTTCCGCTCTGAAAAAAGAGAACGGAGCTGAAATCATAGTTTTCATGGAAAATATCTATCACGCGTTTATTGATCTCTGCCATTTCTTTTGCATCAATTCGACCCCGCTGTCCTGTCAGAGATTTCAGCGCTTTTACGCTGGTGGAACCTGCAGGCAACCTCACAAGCAGGGTTCCTTGCTTCAACTGCCGGATGTGCATAACAGCCGCCTTCTCAAGGCTGTCCCTGCGATCTTCGTTCAGTGAAAGTTCCAGCATAGTTGTGCTGCTACAAGACTGTCCCAATGCTGCCGCGATTAAAATGAACAATATGGGAATAAGCTTCAAAATTTCAGATTTGGAATCGATAACCTTACTACTTCAAATTACCTGCAACAGCGGCTTTATGCTGGACTAAATTTTACAGGCGGGGCCTGAGCCGAATTCTTCTGCCGTATTTTCAATTCATTAATATTGCAACCGATTTAGCCTTTTGCATATATGACTCTGATTATAATCGTTCTCACCTGCCTGCTCTCCATTCCTGCTTTCTCTAATGGAGCACTTATGTATAAATTAATTTTCAATCCTTACCAGATTCAGCAGCGTAATGAATATTACCGCTTTCTCACATCCGGATTTTTGCATGCTAACTGGATGCACCTTATTTTCAATATGCTCGTGCTATACTGGTTTGGCGCAAATGTAGAGTTCGAGTTTTTCCGGCATTTCGATGAAAAAGGAAATTTACTCTACATCTTGTTGTACCTGCTTGCCATCGTTTGCAGCAGTATTTTCACATTTTTTAAACACAAAGACGACCCTCATTACAACAGCTTGGGTGCATCAGGTGCAGTTTCCGCAGTGGTATTTGCCAGCATCCTGTTTCAACCCTTTGCTGATCTGTGTCTTTATGGGCTCCTGTGCCTGCCGGGAATTCTGTTTGGTGCCGCATACCTTGCTTATTCATGGCATATGAGCAAAAGAGGCGGAGATAACATAAACCATGACGCGCATTTTTACGGGGCGGTATTCGGAATTGTATTCACCATTGTGCTGGAACCACAGATCGGGCTGGACTTTATCAACAAGTTCCGGGGTCTTTTTTGAAAAACGAAAAATCGAATTTTTAATATTAAAACCCGATGAAGCAAACAATTGATCTCCGAAGCGATACGGTTACAGTTCCTTCTGCTGAGATGCTGGAGGCGATGATGCGTGCAGTAGTTGGGGATGATGTATTTGATGAGGACCCTACAGTGAAGCGGTTGCAGGAAAAAGCCGCTACTCTCTTCGGCAAAGAGGCAGGACTATTTTGCCCCAGCGGCACGATGACCAATCAGATCAGCATCAATGTACATACACGGCCGGGCGAAGAAGTAGTGTGCGATCAGTCGGCTCACGTTTATCTCTTTGAAGGTGGCGGAATCGCCTTTAATTCTGGTTGTTCTGTCCGGTTGCTACAAGGTGACCGCGGCAGGTTTACGGCAAATCAACTCACGGAAGCCATAAATGCTGAAAATGTCCATTTCTCCCGAACGCGTCTTGTTACGATTGAAAACACAGCGAATAAAGGCGGGGGCTGCATTTGGGCTTTAAATGAAATCAAAGGGATTAGAAACGTTTGCGATGCTCACGGGCTCAAATTGCATCTGGATGGAGCGCGAATATTTAACGCGTTGGCAGTTACAGAGGAGGAGCCTCAATTGTACGGAAGCCTGTTTGACAGCATATCCATTTGCCTTAGCAAAGGACTGGGCGCACCGGCAGGATCTCTTATCCTCGGGTCCGCGAAATTTATCCATGAAGCAAAGCGCAGGCGCAAAGTGATGGGCGGAGGAATGCGACAGGCCGGTTTTTTGGCTGCTGCCGGAATTTTTGCCCTGGATCATAATGTCAGCCGCCTCGAGGAGGATCATGCCCGAGCGCACAAGCTTGCGGAGGCCGCTGCCGCATTGCCTTATGTTGTGGAAGTATATCCGCAACAAACAAATATTGTAGTGATGCGCCTGGATGAAAATATTCCGGTAGAAACCTACCTGGAAAACCTGGAAAAGACAGGCGTCAAAGCTGCCGGGTTTGGAAAACAGTTGGTGCGATTCGTTACTCACCTGGATATATCGGATGAAATGCTGGATGAAACCATTACCACTTTGCAAGGCATAAAAATCTGATACTTTGCATTCTGACTATCTCCGGTTTTACCTTCAAATCTTGCTTCAGGGTTTTATCCCGCGATTCATTTATTTAGATTTGCTCACCACCAATTAAAAAATAAAAGACCCATGTCATCAAACGAAGATCAGATACTATCAAAAGCTAGTCAAAGTTTCGATCCTCCTGCCCGGGTGAAGGATAATGCTTGGATAAGCGCAGAGGATTACCAAAAAATGTATGCTCGTTCCATCAAAGATCCTGAAGGCTTTTGGGGAGAAATTGCTGAACAGGAACTTCATTGGTTTCAAAAATGGGACAAGGTGCGCGAATGGAACCGGGAAAAATACGAGTACAAATGGTTCATCAACGGCAAGCTGAATATTACCTACAACTGCCTTGACCGGCACGTGAATAATGGACGTGGCCACCGGATCGCATTTCATTATATAAATGAAGATAATGAGGAAGAAACCATTACCTACGCCCAACTGCTAGAGCAAGTGAGCCGCTGCGCCAACGGACTGAAATCTCTGGGCGTAAAAAAGGGCGATCGGGTGAGCATTTACATGCCAATGATGGTGGAGCAGGTGGTGGCGATCCTTGCTTGTGCGAGAATAGGTGCGATCCACTCTGTGGTTTATGCGGGTTTCAGTGCCCAGGCGCTTCGCCTCCGTATTGAAGATGCTGATTGTGAAACAGTGATTTGTGCAACATATACAAAGCGCAGAGGCAAAAAGCTTGACCTCAAGGAAATTGTGGATGAGGCCGTGGATGGATTGGACATCGTGAAAAATATTGTGGTGGCCCAGCGCACGGGAGACAACCTTGAAATGAAAGCCCGCGAAGTGGATTTCAACAACCTGCTCAAAAAGCAATCAGCGGATTGCCCTGCCGAGCCAATGGATTCAGAAGACCCGCTCTTCATTCTCTATACCAGCGGCACTACCGGCAAGCCCAAAGGAGTATTGCATACTACCGGTGGATACAACCTCTTTACGCATTATACCACCCAGATTTCCTTTAACCTGCATGATGATGATATTTTCTGGTGTACGGCCGATGCCGGCTGGATTACCGGCCACAGCTATATTATTTACGGGCCGCTTTCAGTCGGCACCACCTCTGTGATTGCCGAAGGAGCGCCTACCTATCCTGATTCAGGGCGCTGGTGGAGCCTTGTAGATAAATACAAAGTGACGGCATTTTATACTGCACCCACTGCCATTCGCCTGTTTATGAAGCTTGGCAATGAATGGCCTGCAAAATATGACCTATCATCGCTGAGAGTGTTGGGCAGCGTGGGCGAACCCATCAACCCAGAAGCCTGGATATGGTACCATGACCATATAGGAAGAAAGAAATGCGCTGTGGTTGATACCTGGTGGCAAACCGAAACAGGCGGCCACATGATCGTCACCCTGCCAAGCATGACGCAGATTCCCGGGAAAGCAGGCAAGCCATTCTTTGGCGTGCAGGCTGATGTTGTAAACCGCAAAGGAGAACCGGTGGAACCTGATACGGTGGGATTGCTTGCCATCCGCGAGCCCTGGCCCTCCGCCCTCCGCACCTGCTGGGGAGAACCTGAACGGTTTCGCTTCTACTGGAACCAGATTGAAGGCATGTACATGCCGGGCGACCTGGCGACCAAAGACCGCGAAGGCAACATTATGATCCTGGGCCGGGCAGATGACGTGATCAATGTCTCAGGCCACAGGATAGGAACGGCAGAAGTGGAAAGTGCGCTCATCACCCACAAAGCCGTGGCCGAAGGTGCAGTAATCCCCAAGCCACACGATGTTAAAGGCCAAAGCATCAAAGCCTTCATTATCATCAAAGACGGCTATGAAACCAGCGATAACCTCGTCCAGGCGATAAAGGATGCCGTGCGCAAGGAACTCGGCAGCATCGCCATCCCCGATGAAATTGAATTCGTAGACAAACTGCCCAAAACCCGCAGCGGCAAGATCATGCGCAGAGTCCTAAAAGCAAAGGAAATGGGAACAGAGGTGGGGGATACGAGTACGCTGGAAGATTGAGACGGGACGAAACAAGTTTGACAATGAAAAAATTGTGAACTATTATTGACTATAAAAATATTGTTATATATCTTTGACAAAAAATTTATAGTCATGTCGCACAACTGGAAGCACCCAAGAACCATCACAGGAGGTACAGCGGAAGGCGGTCGGTATTTCCCCCGAAAATCCATTGAAGAAGCTATTTGGCGGGAGATTGATAAAGGTAATCATATCCGTTTTAATGCGCCAAGGCGGTTAGGAAAAACCTCCGTAATGAAGGCGATTGCCCGACATCCGCAAAAGGGTTATCGGTGCATCTATCAAAACATAAGTTCGGATGATAAGGCCCAGGAATTCTATGGAAGGTTATTGCACCTTCTCCTTAAGGAACTTAGTGGGATGCAGGCTTTCAAAGCGAAGTTCACCAATTGGATTACCGAACATGGAATTTCCGAGGTTGGAACCACCGGTCTTAAAATTAGTCAGAAGGACGGTGACAATAAACAAAGGTTTTTAGCCCTTCTGCCAGAACTTAAAGAGAGTGAGGTGAAGATCGTACTGCTCCTGGATGAATTCCCGGATGTGATCCACGGCATAACACAAAGAGAAGGTTCCGAAGTGGCAAGGGATGTTCTTCAGACTTTGAGGAGCCTGACCCACAATGATGACTTCAAGGGTCATTTTACCTTGGTGCTGGCAGGATCCATCGGCCTCGACCATATCGTAAAGAAGGTGGATCGCACGGTGGTGATTAATGTGTACCGCAAAATTGATGTCACCCCGCTGGAAGGAGAGGAACCCAATGAGTTCATTTCTTTCTTGTTGAAAGGGGCTACTTTGCAAATGAACCAGAACACAAGGGATTACCTGATCAAAAAGCTGAACCGTCCGCTCCCATACTTTATTCAATTGATCATTGAGCAGTGCAACGATATGTTACACAAAGAAGGTCGCCTAAACCTGGAGCCCTCAGATATTGATAAAGCGTGGGACTATCTACTCACGCAACATGAGCATTTTGATGACTGGGACTACCGGCTACGGGTATTTTTTGATGAGGACTATTCTTTCTATGTAGAAATACTTTCTAAATGTGCCCACAATGGCTCCCTAAGCATTCAGGAGGCTTACGATATCGGCCTGAAACACAGAAAAGAAATTAGCTACAAAGCCAAAATTGACGATGTGCTCATTAACGATGGCTACCTGCTTCAGGAAGGCAATAGTCTAAAGTTTATTTCCCCGTTATTACAGGACTGGTGGAAAAACCGCCATCCGCTCATTAATCCTAAATCCTGATCTCATGATTCAGTATCAGGCGCAATACCAGTCGGCCAACCTCTCCGATGAGGAAGTGATCAACAACTTTGTAGTCAGAACCAAAGAATTCCAGCGGGTTATGGAGGACATCCGTTCCACCACCAGTGGCGACTCATTCCAGCATTATGTTTTTATCGGGCGAAGGGGAAGCGGAAAGTCCACCCTCTTAAGGAGGATACAGGCAGAAATCTCTACCACCCCCAAGTTTAAACAGGATTACCTCGTAACAAACCTCAGTGAAGAACAGGCTGGGATTTATAAGCTCTATGACTTTTGGGACTACGTAATCCGGGACTTGCAAGCGCAGGGGTTGGAAATTGAAACTCCTTCGTGGTTGGAATACGAAGATGACATGAAAGCGTACACGAGGGTGCTTTATGGTGAAATCCAGCAATGCCTCGATAAGGTAGGAAAACGCCTGATACTTTTAGTGGACAATATTGACCGCATTTTTAAAACGATTACAGCCGGAAAGGGCGGAGATACAAGCTTGCTTCGTGAACAATTGATGAATTATAATTTGGTCCGTATTATTGGCGGCAGTACTGTGATGTCAGAAGATTACTGGCGACATGATATGCCTTTCTACCAATTTTTCTCCATAAAGCGACTGGAGCCATTGACTATTGAGGAAATTAAAAACCTGCTGAACCATTGGGGTCAACAAAAAAACCTACCCGATATCAATGCCTTCGTGAAGAAAAACCCCGGAAAGTTACAGGCCATTCGCATGTTGACGGACGGGACACCCCGAACCATGCTCCTTTTTGTGGAGATGCTGCTGAACCGCCCCAGGCAAAATGGCTACGATTACATGCGGAAAATAATTGATCACGCCACGCCTGTTTATCAGGAACGGCTACTTCAACTCTCCCAACAACAGCAAAAAATCTTGCTGGAACTCTCCTTTTTCTGGGAAGCCGCGCCTATTGAAAAGCTGATTGAAGTATGCAAAATGCCCGGTAAAACCGTCTCGGCCCAACTCAGCCAGTTGGTAAAATCGCGGATAGTGGAAAAAGTGCAGACCGGATCCAAAAACCTACTCTATCGGTTGGAAGAAAGGTTCTTCAACCTGTGGCTGCTCATGACCCAGGGCGGGCCACGGCAGAAGCGGGAGGTGAAATATCTTACCGAATTCGTGGAAAATTGGTACGATCAGGATGAGATAAAGCATGTTTATCGGGAGTTCATGAACACGCTGAAAACAAGAACAGTGAAAGGGGATTACGCAGCAAGCATGACAAAGGCGTCAATCCATAACAAGCAAATTTCTTTAAAAGAGCGGGAAGAGCTTTTAGCGAGAGCACAGGATCTGAACCTGAATGCGGATTGGTTGCAGGAATTACCAGCGTCTTTTCTGAAAATTCTTGAACGATGCAATGCATTGGCAGTAGAAGGTAAATGGCAGGAAATGGAAAATCTACTGCTTTCCGTAGAGCAAGACGGAACCCATAAATTTACTGCTCTTGGGGAGGCTCACATGCAGCAAGACAAATTTGAGGAAGCGGAGACAATGTACCTTAAAGCAGTGAAACGAAAACACCCCCATTCCATGTACATCTTGGCTAACCACTACTATTCCAAGAATATTAAAGGAGACAAGGCAATAAAGCTCATTTCCAACGCGATTAGAAATCTTCCGGAAAGCGTCTTATTCGATTACAAAGAAAACCTCATCCTGCTTTGGCAAGGGAGCATGGAAGCGTTTCGGAAGAATCACGATCTAATCCTCACTAAATTATTGGATGACAACATTCGGCTCCTTCAAGATTATACCACCGAGCTATTGGTACACAACCAGTATAACCTTCTCAAAGCCCATTTTGAACAAGGTGAATTCATGGTTCAATTGAAGGATCAAATATCGCCAGTGTACTATGCGCTACTAAAACTGATGGGCGGCAACCAGCCCAACCTCCTGAAAATGCCCCCGGAAATTGCCGAGAACGTGGATGATATTGTTAAGTATGTGAAGGAAAGGCAGAAGGTGTATTACGGATAATTACAATTTTCACCTTCAGGAAAACTGTTCTTTGTTAAAATACAAATGTTTATTTTGACAATGAATGTTTTTAGCACCGATCAGAAATCCTGATTTAAGTTTGCAAAATGACAGATAAATCTCTCATTATCATAATCGAAGGCGTAGACGGAAGTGGAAAGAGCACCCAGATTGAGTTGCTCAAATAGAGAAGAGGCTACTCGTAAAAGAATTTTAAAAGTTCTTGGCAACAAAGAAATAATAACCAAACATATTTTAATTCCTATATCTCCAAAGATACATTTTTCATCACGGGTAATTTGTTTTAGTGTGAACTTCCGGCAGGTTTGAGAACCTTTGAGCCCAATAAACCTCAATTCCCAACACCTGGTTTTGAGCCATGTGCAATAGTCGCTATTGACACTGGGGACCAATGCATTACAACCTATCTTACCTGCCTTAATTCCTAACTATACTTGAAATAGGAATATGATATTCCCGCACAGCATTCTCCAAGTGCAGTTCATCCGGTACTGGCAGTATTAAAAAATCAATTAAACATTAATTTGAGCATTCATCAAATAATATGCTCCTGATGTTGCATGGGAACTATTACATGTTTACTTGGACATTATCAACCCATTGTATATATCAAGGGCATTTTGCAATCCCTTAAACAAAATCGGTTCTTAATATATTAAAAATTACTTTTTTATTTAAAATCCAGGAACAGGTATTCAGAAACCTGTTTAGCCGGAATGCTAAAGGCTATTCCTTCTATTCCAAATCCCACCAACTTGGAATTCACTACTCCGATAAGTCTTCCATCCTTTGTTACAAGGGGACCACCGCTGTTTCCAGGATTCACACTGGCATCTGTTTGAATCCATTCCACTCCTTCCTTTTTACGAATACCGGAAATGATCCCCTTACTCAGCGTCTGACCGAGCTCAACAGAATTAGGGGTGCCAATTGCGTATATTTCGTTACCGATTAAATATGAGCTATTATTCGAAAGATCAAAAGCCCGGGAAAACTTTTTGTCGATTTTGATTAGAGCAAGATCTGCCTGGTCATTATAACGGATCAGCTCATAGTCCACTTCACTGCCATCATTCAGTACAACCTTAGCTTTATCATGGCCTGCAACCACGTGATAGTTTGTCAAAACATAACCATCACTAGTTATCACACAGCCGCTACCATGCCCATCATCATGAACAATGGTGACCGTTGCAGCCATAGCATCCTGAAGCGTTTGTGTTGTGGAAGGCCTCTTTAATGAAATATTTTCCATTTCTATATTGGCGTCCCCAACCTTTAGGATTTCCCTTACTTCAGCGTCCTGAAGCAATTGAAAAAATGAGGCTGTAATAGCATCTTCCATTGATTTTACAATAAATTCATTGTCTTTTTTTCCATAGTTGCTGCTGAACTCCCCGGAGCTTGTTGTGATGGCGGTCTTGTACTGAGGCTGCTTGTATACGTCCAGTACCTCCCAGGTTGTCGTGGCTTCTGTAACAATAAAGAAATTGAAATAGTGGGAACCGGTGTAAGTCCGAATCTTTCTGAAGGTAATGTCGGTGACCTCTGCATTTACATACAATGTATTGTTTTTGCCCCTGTAAATACTTTCAACAGTATCCACGTATCCATTAGACTTCAGTATATCATTGAGCATATCAGAAAAAATGGAGTTCTCCATGCTTATATCCTCGGTACCATAATCACTTGATCTGGCAGATTTATTTTTGATGTATTGACGGTAACCAACATTCTCAATTCTGAATTTTTCTTTCGGCACATTTAAGGCAGTGGTACTTAGGTAAATATATTTTTCGTTTTCCTGTCTCTTCCTGATCTCTACGGGTGTATACGTAGGAGCAATTAATTTATCATAGTTAAAAGCTTTGCGACCTATATCGTAGAACATGGGATATATAAGCACCCCAAAAGGAACTACGGACAGGAGATACAAGGGTGATTTCTTATTTTGATGAACTACAAAATACTCAGGCTTGTAGCCGTCCCGTTCAAATTTTAACTGCTTGGGCGCTGCGTTCCGCTCCAGCTTAATGAGAACCTCATCACCGGTAGCTGCCATTTCATCATATACATAAACCTTGGTCTCTTCATGACCGGTATGAACCGTTACAGTTTGCATCTTAGGATTCAGGATAGAAGCACAGCCTGAAATTATTACGGATAAAACACAAATAAGGGTCAAGTTTAAACTCTTCATAATTCTGTTTTTTTGAAAGATATTATTGCATGAATGTGGCAAATCTAAACATTTCTCCAAAAGATTTTACAGATCTCTTGATAACTTTTTTACAGCCTTCCAGCTTTTACTCTCCCCGCTAATGAGAGGATGCCCTGGTAGCTTCACCTCCGTCACAACCCGCGCATGCTTTCTGTCTCGTTCAGAAGCAACTTTCCAGTATAGCTGCGAACTATCTTTCGAAGCTATAAACCCATCTGCTTTCATAAAGATGGCCCGGAAAACGTATTGGGGAGTGTTAACACCTTCAATATTGTGCTGTTTCCTGATTCTGATAAATATTATAGCAGGATTCATCGTCACCGTCTGTGAAAATGACGCGGTCATACCGCCAATGGCTTTGTGATCTCCGTTTTCTGGCGCACGTCATCAAACGCCCTGTTGTCAGCATCATTTGCTTTATCGTATCGGTAAAGAAAGGCTATTCACGGGTCAATCTTGGTCAGCACTTCTTCGGCTGTTGGTTCCTGAAAATCCGCCAGCCAGGCAAGCTGTTTCGGAAAGAGTGAATAGGTAAAGGAAGTGAGATGGGATATTCGCATGGCTTAAATCACAGCAAACTTCTATATTTACCTCCGAAATGGATGACCTGATAAAATTTGAAACCGAACTGTTCAATCTCCAAAGAGGAGATTCACACATGGCTCCCCATAAGCCAATCCTGGTCTTGGCTATTTTTGATCTCATCTATGACGGATCAATAACGGAAAATAAAATCCCCTTGAATGAAGCCCTCATTCAGAAATTCAAGGAATACTATAAGCGGTTTCGCGTCAGGAGCAACCAGGGCGATATTGGCAAACCCTTCTATCATCTGAGTAACGAACCTTTTTATTATCTGAAATGGATCAAAAATGCGGATGCAGAAAATGTTAAAAGAAATACGAGCATAAAGAATCTTAATCAGCATATTGAATATGCCTATTTAAACGATGAACTTTTTGATCTGCTTAAATCAGAAATTAATCTCTTATATCTGAAACACCGGATTTTGCAATGCTACTTCGAGGCGGAAAGTGCGCAATATTTTACTCCCGATGATATGTCCAAACAGCTTATCATTGATTTAGAAAGAGAAGTTAAATATGGCGTAGTAAACAAAAATCCCAGGCTGGTACCCATCCGCAATTCCATGTTTAGGAAAGAGGTGCTTAAGCTTTATAATTATGCCTGTCCGGTATCAGGCATGGCGCTATCCATCGGCAATATTTGCCTCCTTGAAGCCTGCCACATTTTTCAATTCAGTAAATCTGAGAAAGACATCGTTACGAACGGAATAGCGCTGGCACCCAATCTCCACCGTGCGTATGACAATCACTTCATCACTATTGAAAATGATTACAGAGTCAAAGTTTCGCCCCATATTAGGGAGAATTCATCCTCTGTATTTAACCTCCAACAATTCCATAATATTAAAATCAAACTACCAGCAGCAAAGGAGTTTTGGCCTGAAAAACAATATTTGGAAATGCATCAGGAGAAATTTCATAAAATAAATGGCTAAGCATTTTCCACATCTCACGGCCAAAGAACGCACTTCTCCTTCCTGGCCTACCAAGCATCTGTTTCGGGAAAAATTGTTAAATGGGGAAATTCTTGATTTCGGTTCCGGCTATGGCGCTGATGGAAAATTTCTAAAAAGCAAAGGCTTTAATGTTCAGGAATATGACAATTATTATCAACCCGAAATACCCAAAGTTAAATTTGATACAATAATTTGTCATTATGTATTAAACGTTGTGGAACCGAAGGAACAATCCCAGATTCTGATGCAGATTTCGGAATTGCTGAAACCCACCGGAAGGGCATATTTAACCGTTAGGCGGGATATCAGACATGAAGGAATCAGGATTCACAAGGAGCATAAAAAGCCGACTTATCAATGCCTCGTAAAGCTTCCCTATAAAAGCATTCTAATTAATGATTTTTGTGAAATTTATGAATACAGGCATTTTAATCAATTTCAAAGAAATAATGAATGTCCATTTTGTGCCCCAGAGGCTTCACGGGAGCTGATAACGGAGTCAGCCACTGCTTATGCAATTCTTGATAAGTATCCTGTATCCACAGGTCATGCGCTTATTATTCCAAAGCAACACAAACCAGATTACTTTCAGCTTTCAACCCACACGCATTTTGCCTGTAATTTAGCTTTAAATAGAACGAAGCAAATTTTACAAGAATGTTTTTCGCCAGAGGGGTTTAATGTAGGAATAAATATTGGTGAAACTGCTGGACAAACGATTCCTCATGCGCATATTCATTTAATTCCCCGCTACGCAGGAGATGTGGAAAATCCTATAGGTGGAGTTAGAAATTTATTTCCTGGCAAGGGAAATTATTTGAAGAAATGAAAATTGAGACCACCAAGCTTCGTACGATTACCAATTTTGCTAAGGAACAGGAGCTTTCCCGTATGCACGTATACAGATTGATTGAGGCTGGCACAATCTCTACGGTCAGCATTGATGGGGTTAACTTTATCCATTTGGATGAGAAGACTAACACTTACCAGCGCAAGAGGAAAGCAAGAAAAAGCAAGAAGGCTTAACGGGAAATCCTTAACCTTTAATCACAAAAAAATTCCAACCCAGAGAACCTCTTGGCCCACGGGTTGGAATAAAAAAGCAGAAATTAAGATGTGATTTATCTGTACCGGTAGTAGACCAGCCCGAAAGGATTGGTGCCCACGGTAACACTGGTTGTAAAGGATGCGGTGTGGTTGAGCGCCCAGATGGTTACTTGGTCAGCCATTCCGCCAGAGTGGGTAACAAACAGCTTGTCTTCGGCAGCATTGACGGTGAGATTATGTGCCGTGGGGAAAGGCGCGTTGGCCGGGGTTCCCACTTGGGTATGGCTGCTGGTTTCGAACGTCCCAATGCGGCTGGCCCCAATATCACCAACATAGATGTACTGGCCACTGCCGGGCATGAAGATGCCATGGGCACCATTGAAGGGCAGCGTTTGCACCACGCTCATGCTGCTGCGGTCAATTACGTAAATGGAGTTGCTTCCCTGGCAGGGCACATAGAGCAGGTTGTTCACATTATCGGCAAAGAGGTGCGGGTCTTTGCCCACGGCCACACGGTCTACCTCTTGGTATTGGTTGGTGTTGTACTTCACAATGTAATCATTGCTGCCGTTCACGCCCAATACGCTCACGTAGGCGTGCTTTTTATCGGGATCCACAAACACATCATGCGGCTTTCCGCCCAAGTCCACCAAATCTGCCGGGGTTTGTGTCGTGCCTTTTACACGCATGGAGGCCGGATTGATGATCGTAGTGGTGTTGTCGATATCGTTGTTCACCCAAAGTTGGCTGCCGTTTGGCGAGGCCCACATGTGAAAGACGCCACTCCCGGCATCCACAGTGCCTTTCACGGAATAATCGTCCTCATCAAAAGCCACGACCCGATCGTTTGCACGGTCGCCCACAAAAACGGCCTTTGCCTGTGGAATGTGCACGGCATACATGGGTTCGCCACCGTCAGGCATGGCGTAGGTTCCAATCACGGTATTGGTCGTGGCATCAATCACGGAAATATCACCGGAAGCACGGTTGGCCACAACCACGCGCTCTTTCATCGTTTTCTTGTCGGCCGGGTCTGCAGCAGTATTGTCCAGCACCATTTCATCTGAGCAGCTTGTGAGCGCCATCAGGCACATCAGAAACATTGCGTTTAAGATAGTTTTCATTGTTAATCTTTTTAAGTGAATTGAATTGATAATACGAGCATAAGGATCCGCTGGCAATATTAGTTCTCCACATAACACACTAATTTACAATATGATAGATTCGTTATAATAAGTTATAATTAAGTTACCGGGGCGTGACGATTTTGTGAGGATTAATGGTAAGATGAGTTGTGCCAGAACAGTGGCGATACCTTTTAACTGCACCGAAATAGATTGGTGTATTATAGCTTGGCAGTACCCGCTTTTGAAATGGGGCTTAAATGCAAACCCCAGCGTGATAGGCTGGGGTTTTAGATGAATCCTTGGTCAGGAAAAAAGCGGGAATGGGAAATATTTACTTAATCACCCCAAGCTCCTTCCCCACCTTAGTAAAAGCCTTGATCGCCTTGTCCAGGTGTGCCTGCTCGTGGGCGGCAGAAAGTTGTACACGGATGCGCGCCTGGCCTTTGGGCACTACGGGGTAGAAGAAGCCGATGACATAGATTCCTTCTTCCAGTAGCCGGGTGGCCATTTTTTGTGCAAGGGGCGCCTCATAGAGCATGACGGGTACGATGGGGTGCTCGCCCGGCTTGATGTCGAAACCGGCATCGGTCATTGCTTTGCGGAAGTAGGTGGTGCTTTCCATGAGCTTGTCGCGGAGGTCAGTGGTTTTGCTCAGCATGTCGAGCACGGCAATGGACGCGCCTACGATGGAGGGTGCTAGGGAGTTGCTGAAGAGGTATGGGCGCGACTTCTGGCGCAGCATCTCCACAATCTCCTTTGAGGCAGCGGTAAACCCGCCCGATGCACCGCCAAGTGCTTTGCCCAGTGTTCCGGTAATAATGTCAATGCGGCCAACCACCCCACGGTGTTCGTGCGTGCCGCGACCGGTTTTTCCCATAAAGCCGGAGGCGTGGCATTCGTCAATCATCACCAGCGAATCGTATTTATTGGCCAGGTCGCAAATCTTGTCGAGCTGGGCAATGGTGCCGTCCATTGAGAACACGCCATCCGTAACGATAATGCGGTGGCGGGCATTGGCAGCCTGCTTAAGCTGCTCTTCCAGGTCGGCCATGTCGTTGTGCTTGTAGCGGAAACGCGCAGCCTTGCAAAGCCGCACGCCATCAATAATCGAGGCGTGGTTCAGCGTGTCCGAAATAATTGCGTCCTCCTCTCCAAAAAGCGGTTCGAACACGCCCCCATTTGCATCGAAAGCCGCAGCATAAAGTATGGAATCCTCAGTGCCCATAAATTCGGCAATCTTCTGCTCCAGTTCTTTATGTATGTCCTGGGTACCACAAATAAACCGGACGGAAGACATGCCGAACCCGCGGGTATCCAGCGTTTTGTGCGCGCCATTCAGTGTTTCATCGTGCGAGCTAAGGCCCAGGTAGTTGTTGGCGCAGAAGTTTATCACCTTGTTGCCACCGGTCAGCGAAATTTCCGCCCCTTGTGCCGAAGTGATGATGCGCTCGAATTTGTATAGTCCGGCTTCCTTTATCTCGTCCAGTTCCTTTTGTAGTCGTTGCCTGATGTCAGCCATAGCTCGTGTTTGTTTGGTTGTATTGAGGCGTCAAAGATATTATTTATCGCAACCCTTGCAGCGCGGTGGAATGCCTGGCTGGCTTTCAGAGTAAGAGGGCATACCTAAGCCGCAGCAGATGATAGACAAACTTGCTACCCGTACACGCAACTCCATCGGCAAGAAGGTCACCCAGCAAGTCACCCCGCAAGTCACCCAGCAAGTCATTGTGCTATTGAAAGTGTTTGATCGTGAGCATAAACGTCAAGAATTGCAAGAAAGAACCGGACTTTCAGACAGGGAGCATTTTCGGTCAACATATTTGCAACCTGCTATTGATGATGGATACATCGAACTAACCATCCCAGATAAGCCCCAAAGCAGTAATCAACAATATCGTTTAACTGAGAAAGGGAGAAATTTAATTCGTTCATTAAATCGGAAAGCACAATGACAGTATTGGCACAGAAATATGGTCTGATGAACCTATTGGAATGGCAGATCGAATTAGAATAAGCACAAGAGCCGCGAGATCTTTACTTTCTAACTAATTCCCGGAATTCTCAAATCATCAGCCCCTCAATCTTTTCCTTAAGTGCTTTCTGGTAGCTTTTACCAATAGGCAGATTTATGCCAGCAACTTTTAATTGGCGTCCTTCCATCTCTTCCAGTAAGTTAAGATTAGCAATGTAGGATTTATGTATCCTGCAAAATTGGATGGGAAGTTCCCTCTCAAAACTGATCAACGTTTGTTTGGTGATCACCCGCTTGTCGCGCAAATGAAGGCGGGCATAATCCTTCATTCCTTCAATATAGATAATGGCTTCCTGCTCCAGCTTCACCAGTTTTTTACCGGTTTGCACCATCAGCACTTTGGGTGCTTCATGCACAGGTGCAGGTACCGCAGTATTTGCCACGGCTCTCTCTACGGCTTTGGCAAACCTTTCAAAGGGAATAGGCTTCAGCAGGTAATCTACCACACCTAAATTAAAGCCATCCAAAGCATACTCCCGGTAAGCCGTGGTCATGATTACTTTGGGTCTTTTTTGCAGTGCGTTCAGGAATTGTAGTCCGCTCATGTCGGGCATTTGGATGTCCAGGAAAATCAGGTCAACTTCATGACGGTGCAGGTAAACCATAGCATGGGTAGCAGTTGCAAACTCTGCCACAAACTCCAGGAACGGCAGTTTGCCGATATAAGATTTGACCACTTCACGAGCCAATGGCTCATCATCCACGATCAGGCATTTCATCGTAATTCTAGTTTTAACTCCACCCTATAAGTTTCTTTTTCCTGGTTAATATTTAAATGATGCTTTTCCGGATACATCAGCTTTAAACGATTGGTGGAATTCTCCAAACCAATTCCACTTCCATTTTTAAGGTTAGTGCGGAGTTTGTTTTCCATGCTGAACTCCAGGTTCTTTGCTTGTACCCGGATGTCAATCTTCAAATAATTTCCTGCACGGTTGCCGGTGAATCCGTGCTTAAAGCCATTCTCCACGAAAGGAAGAAATAACAGCGGAGCAATGCCTTGCCCATTGATCTTTCCCTGAATGTTGAAGCGGATTTTTGAATCAACAGGCAATCTCAGCTTTTCCAGTGCAATGTAATTTTCAAGGAAACTGATCTCTTTTTCAAGTGACACACTTTCTTGTTGGCTGCTGTACATGATGTATTCCATCAGTCCGGCCAGCTTCAGGATCATGTCCGGGGTTTTGGCCGACTGCTGTAACGCCAGGGCGTAAAGATTATTTAGCGTATTAAAAAGAAAATGAGGATTGAGCTGTGCCCTCAGAAATTTTACCTCGGCTTTGGCCTTTTCCAGTTCTATATTCTTCAACCGCTTTCTTTGAAGCCACCACTGTTTCCCAAGCTTTAGTCCTGAAGTTAAAGCAACCATAACCGTTAAAGCCACCAAGGATTTGCCCCATTTAATAAAAAGAACTGCAACGCTATTTTCAGAAAATGTATAATTGCTTATTGACCAAATTTGCCAAAAAGTGACGAATGCCGAGACAAGCAGGAGAAAAGGGACAATCCTTACGATATATGCAGTTGTCCGGTTTTCATGAATCAGGTATTTAGGAAGCAATTGATAAAGGTTGAAGTAAATCAGCAGCATTATAGGAAGGACGTGCCCCGCGAGGGCAAGGGCTGCCGCCTGCCAGTGAAGCAGATTGAACAGCCAGTTTGCGATGGGCACAAGATAAATGCTCCACACCAGGCCATGCCAAATAAATCGTGAATTACCGGAGTATAAATGTTTCATTGCTGCCCGGCCAAATTAGCATTATCCTGCTGAGAAATGGAGCAACGCAGTCTACAATAGACAAGTGGCCGGTTTCAGTAGACAACCGGCAAAAGCGCGTGTTTTCATTCAGTTTGTCTATGAATTAAGCTGCCTGGTCTAATATATTTTGAGGTAAATTCTCATTGCTATAAATCTGCAATTCATTTTAATAATTAAATCAGATAAATCATGAGATCATACGTACTGCTTTTATTGGCCCTCAGCATTTTTGGTACTTCAATCACTGCAGCTCAGCATATCTCCTTTAATATTCAATGGGGTGATGACGGAATGGACGCAGCCCAGGATATTATTGAAACCAAAGAAGGGAATATGTTGATTGCCGGAGGGTTGAGTGTCCGGAACACCACTAATAATTACATCTACAATGGATTTCTAACGTTGGCTGATAAGGATGGAGAGATCATCTGGACAAAACAATATGGCGGAGGAATGAATGACGTCCTGATCTCCGTGGTGGAATATGATGACGCATACATGGCAACCGGCTATACTCAAAGTTATTCTGCCAACGGCTCTCAGGATGTATTGCTGATAAAGACTGACAAGAATGGAAACGAGCTTTGGAGGAAAAACTTTGGGGGCACCGGCAGGGATGAAGGGCATCACTTGCTCAAGCTTAGTGACGGCAATTTGCTGATCACCGGAATTACAGACAGCAAAGGCGCAGGGAATCTGGATGCATGGCTGCTGAAGGTTGATACTGCTGGAAACCTGCTGTGGGATGAAACCTTTGGTGGTACTGAACTGGATGATGCATGGGATGCTGTTGAAGCCGCAGATGGCGGTTATATATTTACGGGTGGAACCTGGTCTTTTGCAACTGGTTCGCTGGATGATGGATGGATTGTAAAAGTAGATAAGGACGGTAAAGAGCAGTGGCGGCAGGTGTACGGCTCATCTGAAGATCAGGACTGGTTCTGGTCAATTGAACCCACCAATGATGGCAATTATGTATTAACCGGAGTAAATAATTACATCAATCTGGATCCGAGGCCCCAGGGATTATTTTTTATAAAAGTGAATCCGGACGGGGAACTAATTTGGGACAAATCCTTCGGCCTTGGACAGGGGATGTCAGGCAATGATATTAAGAGCACGGCTGATGGAAATTACATCATTGGTGGCTATCGGCTAACATCCACGAGGTTTGAATTCCTTTTCATCAAAACGAATGAGAATGGAGATACGCTCTGGACAAAAGGGGTTGGCGACTTTCAGACCGTGAATCACTGCCATGCAGTAACCGCTACCACCGAAGGCTCGGTAATTGGCGCAGGCAGGGGCGGCTGGTCTCAGACTAATAATTTCGACATTATGATGGTGAAGGTATCTGATGCAACTTCTGGATTGGCTGACGAAATGCATGATCAGGTCATCCGGCAGTTTGCTAACCATTTAATGATTCATACCCCTTCAAAAGGGCAGTTGAGGGTTTACAACCTTCAGGGCCAAATGCTGCACAAGGAGGATATTCCGCAGGGCAAGACAATGTTTAAAGCCCCTTTAAATTCACAAGGTTTGCTATTGGTGGAAGTAACCCTGAAAAATGGCGAAACGGTTACAGGAAAATGGATTCCGTTAGAAAATTAGCTTTTCGATCCCGCCAGTTCCAAAGTACAGAAAGGCACGCTCCCGTACGTAAGAGAAAATATTAAAAGCGCTTACCTCACCAGCGTGACGTTGCCCGAAGCGGTTTCCCATTTATTAAATACATCCCATACTCTTACCCTGTAAAGGTAAACGCCTTCGGGCAGGGGATTATCCCCTGACGTACCGTCAAATGCAGTGTTATTGCCGTAAAATACCTGCTGGCCCCACCGGTTAAATATTTCAAGTTCATAGCGGCTGATGCCAATACCAACCGGTGCAAAGCCCTCATTCACCTCATTATTGTCGGGGGAAAAAGCAGTGGGCATAAACCAGGAGAATGCGTAGGGACGGATTTTAAAAAGCACACTGTCATGGCAACCAAAGCTGTCGGCAACCACCAGCTTCACCCTGTATTCCCCGGCTAATGGATAGGAGTAGCGGGCAAGGCTGTCAATGGAGGTGCCTCCATCCCCGAAATACCACTTGCGGCTGACAGCCCCTGCTGTACCGTCTGTAAACAGAACTATCTCGCCAGGCTCCGGCATTTCGGGCGTGAAACTATAGCGGGCTTCCGGGAGTGGCGGCATTATCACCGTAATTGTGTCATAAAGGGTATCGCAGCCATAGGCATTGTCCACCCACGTCATTACCGAGTAGGTTCCGGAAGCGGTAACAAGAATAGAATCAGTAGTGGCACCTGTGCTCCACAACGCCTTGTAGCCAGCAGGCAAGACGGGATTCAGCAAATGGCTTTTGCCCCCGCATATAGTCGTATCGGGGCCTAATGAAATTTCAACAGCACAGGGAAACTGTGATGAGTCGCATATTGCCGAATCTACCACAGTCACCGCAAATTCATTCAGAATCAGTTCAGTACCGGCTGTAGCCGGTAAGTCATTAATATTCATGATGCAGTCAGTCCATGCGGTGGTTAATCCTTCCAGTGGCACCAACAGTGGATCGGTTGCGCTGCAAAAGCGAAAGTCATTGGAAAAACTGCCGAGGCTGATGGCCCATTCGCTCATATAATTTGGTTTGGAGAGCACAGCCAGGAATACCTCATCCTCCGCAGCCACCATTTCTGCGCCAAGGTGGTCGAAGTAAGTACTGCCCAACCGACTGCTCTTCTGCTTGCCCGGTTGAAATTCTCCTTCCTTTACCGAATAAAATGTTAATCCCGGAGGATGAGGTGCAAAATCGTAAGGAATCGTTCCTGAAGTGACAAGTTCACCTTCACTGGTTTCTATAGTTGCGGCAACATAGCTTGAAAAGTAAGTTTGGTTGCCGAAAGGTTTGGATACCCAAACTTCCTCAAGATCCCAATCCAGGGCCATCAAGTACTCGGTCCAGTCCTGGCCTTGCCCCGTTATCACCACCTTCATGTCCTGCGTAATCGTAAGGTCCAGGGCATGATTATAATCGCCAACTGAAATTATCCTGGCTTTTGAAACGGAGCCATCAGGGTTTACTTTCATCACGAGATGCTTCAGAAAAAGATGGTTGGGATCTTCGAGTTCAGCGAGGACTATCAGGGAACCATCCTTGCCCACAAGAAACTCCTTCATATCCACCGTTCCGCTGTTACAGGGATAATCCTTCACCCATATCGGGTTTCCAGTGGCGGGGTTGATCCTGGCCAATTCCAATGACCCATCCATGCCCATGTAAAGGTTTCCATTGGCCGCGCTCTCCACGCGCACCTCCACCTCGCTAAACCGGTCCAGGTAAAAACGGCACCACTTCAGTTTTCCCTGGGCGGTCGTGGCAATTAAAAATGGAGTAGGAGGAGTGGCGCGGATAAGATTGCCTGCACCTGCAATATAAATGGTGCCATCGGCTCCCACCTCCAGATCGCTTACCTGGAAATTGTCACCATAATATTCGTAAGACCAGGCCCAGTTTACCTCACCATTTTGGCTTACGCTCATAAGCACCGGCTGTTGCCATTCATCAGCAAGGGCCGAATGGCGTATGGCCGTAGCAGCGATCAACAGGTTTTGGTCGTCCTGCTTCTGAAGATAAGCGTGGTGAGTAAGCGTATAACCCTCCGGCCTGAACTGCTTCATATCCACCTGCTGGCATATTCCGGCCACCGGCATCAGGAATAAGATATAAAGAAAGAAGTTTCGCATACACCTATTTGACGTACGTGATGAAAATGGGGTTGCGTCTCCCAAATGAAAATTTCCAAAAGGGACAGAATACATACTTTGGCCTTTAAGCATCTTCACTATTAAATTTTAAAAATGCATATTATTTCTACTTTAACAGATTAGAAAAAAGTTACATTTATTTTGTTAAAGGTATTGTTT
>JBBDIG010000002.1 GCA_040880525.1 Bacteroidia bacterium | reverse complement strand
TCTTTAACATGGAGCAAAAATAACATATTGCTACCTAAGCGCCTATACCTAAAACAATATTTCACTTCAGATGAAAATACCTGCAAAATGCAGTGTTTATCCTTATGGGTTTATTCCACAGCGTATTCATACGGTTCCCGGCTTTCATCCAGCACAATTTTCATATCGTTGAGTTTACCGATCTCATATCGCGTTTCGAAATGTTTCGTCACTTCCTCAATCTTTTCAATGCTGTAAGGATGAAGGAATACTTTGTCAGGATATTTTCCCATATCTCTGCGGTATTCCTGTTTCTCGCGCTCTATTCCTTCGAGCATAAGTTTTACTCTTTCTGATGTTTCCATTAATACAAGATTTTAATTTGTGATAGCTTTCAGTAAACCGATTCCTTTCTATGAAATCCGGTTTACTTCAGGATTGTTCAGGGAGAAGCATTTTTTGGTATTTGCTGCTGAGCGAATCATAAGGGAGACAAAGGATTTGGCGCCTGCCGCTTTGAGGCCATTCCCGCAGGAATATTAATTTTACAGCGAATAATTTTTCCGGTTCAAAAAAGATCAAATACGATGGCAGAAGAAAGAATATGTATAGCGGGTGCAGGTTTGGTAGGCTCATTATGGTCGCTTTTCCTGGCAAAGCATGGCTATGCGGTGGATGTACTGGAGCGCAGGCCGGATATGCGAAAAACCGGTGCAGCGGCAGGACGATCCATCAACCTGGCGCTAAGCGACCGCGGGTGGAAAGCGCTGGAGAGCGTAGGAATCCGGGATGAGATCATGAAAATAGCCATCCCGATGCACGGCCGGATGATCCATGCGGAGGATGGTACACTCAACCTGCTGCCTTATGGCCGGGCAGGACAGGCAATTTATTCTGTTTCGCGTGGGGGGCTCAACGAAAAGATGATGACCATTGCCGAGGCTTCTGAAAAGGTAAAAATATACTTTGAGGAGAAAGTAGATGCGCTGGACCTGGAAACAGGAATAGTACAATCTGAAGGTGGAAAGCAGCGGCAATACAAGCTCATTTTTGGAGCCGATGGAGCGTTTTCGCAAGTGCGGCTGAATATGATGCTGCAAAGTGAACGGTTTAATTACAGCCAGCAATTTCTTCCGCATGGATATAAAGAACTTACCATTCCTCCTGGCAAGGATGGCCGCTGGCAGATGGAGAAAAATGCGCTCCACATCTGGCCAAGAAAACATTTCATGCTCATTGCACTGCCGAATATGGATGGCAGCTATACCGTAACTCTATTCCTGACTTTTGAAGGCGATGAATCTTTCGCCAGTCTTCAGAATGCGCAGGCCGTGCAGCTATTTTTTGAGCAATATTTTCCGGACGCCACCGAATTGATGCCGGAACTGGCCCGGGATTTTTTCAGCAATCCTACCGGTAGCCTTGTGACGGTGTCCTGCGCACCGTGGCATTATAAAGACAAAACCTGCCTGATGGGCGATGCCGCTCATGCAATTGTGCCTTTTTACGGGCAGGGAATGAATGCGGGATTTGAAGACTGCACAGTACTCGAGCAATTGATGCTGCAACATGGCGATAACTGGACGAATATTCTCGCAGATTTCAGCCTGAAACGAAAGACCGATGGCGATGCAATAGCAGAATTGGCGCTGCGCAACTTCATTGAAATGCGCGACCTCGTTGCGGATCCTCACTTTTTGAGAAAGAGAGAAATTTCACGCAGAATACAGCAGTTATATCCGGAGCACTGGATCCCGGCTTATGGCCTGGTGACTTTTTCCAACATCCCATATTCCAAAGCGCTCTTCCTGAGCGATCAGCAGAACAAGGTGCTGGAGACGCTTAGCGTGCGCAATGAATGGGAAGAATATATTAAGAGCGAAACGATGAAGGATGTAGTACAGGGGATCTCTGAAATGCGTGACGGAAAATCCGGGAAATCCGGATCGGGAATACAACCGGTGATCTGATCATGCTTTCAAGTTAATGATAAAGATAGCGATGAGATACTTGAAATTGATGGGCCTTGCTTTCTTTTTTCTGTTGTCTTCTTGTGTTTCCGATATGAACTTTGGAGAACCACAACCGAAGAATGACAGAGACGAAAGAAAATTTAAAAACAAATTTCAGGGAAAATACCTGTGCCTGGCAGATAGCTCAATACTTACCATCGGCAACAAAACTTTAATTCAGGAATGGAATATTAAGGTTCATCTGGCAAAGTCGTTTATTGACAGCGCAGAAGGACATGACTTGAAGGATGGTTTGCTTTATTCCAAAGGAATAGAAACGCCTTTGCCGGTGGACATTATGGGAGATACTGTAGTCGCCACGTGGCAACATGAGAAAGAAATTTTCAATATTTCAGAAGAGCAGGTACTTCGCCATTATAAGGGAATTTATTTTCTCAACTATAAACATGCAGACCAGGAATGGACGGTTAAGATCATGAAAACCGGCAAGGACGGAACGCTTTCAATAAAAAGGATTTACGGAGGAGATGAAGAAATTGAGGAACTACAAAAGTTGACGGAAGTTGAGGAAATTGCTGATGAAAAAGGGAAGGTTGTGAATCTTAAAATACAGCCAACAAGGAAGGAATTAAAAGGAATATTAGCGGCCGATCTTTTTAAGGAAGGGACGATATTTAAGAAGTTGAAAGAATAAAGGAAATCCGGGAATTTAAAGTTTAATACCATTTGTTATACAGGGCAGAACAAAGCCGTCTCATTCGCGCCACCTGTGAGAACATTAAAAGTCATAATGTTAAAAAATACAATTTTAGAAACTGAAAGAACTTATCTGCGAAAGCTGTCTGGCGAGGATGCAGAGAATTTTTTCAATCTGAATTTTGATCCGGAAGTTTTGAAATTTACAGGCGATAATGCATTTGAGACCATTGAGGAAGCAAGAAAGTTTCTTGAACAATACGACCAATATGAAAAATATGGAGTAGGACGATTAGCGGTAATAGATAAGAAAACGAACAAATTCATGGGTTGGTGCGGACTGAAATTCAGTCCTGATTATAATGAATATGACATTGGATTCAGATTTTTTAAAGCATTTTGGAATCAGGGATACGCGACAGAGACGGCAGGAAAATATCTGGAGTTTGGATTTAATAACTTAAAAATCAGCGAAATTGTAGGGCGCTCAAGAATAGAAAACAGGGCTTCGATTAAGGTGTTTGAAAAGATTGGAATGGCCTTTAAAAATAATTTTGACTTTGACGGTTACAAAGGAGTTGTTTATCAAATAGCAAAAGATGATTTTAGAAAAATCGAATAATTAATTGTAAAGTTGAAAAACAAGATGGATCAAAATAATTTTTCTGAGATAAAAACGGAGCGACTGTTTTTGAGAAAATTAGAGCAATCTGATTGGGAAATGATTTCTTATCTGCGTACCGATAAAATAGTAAATAAACTTGTTAAAAGACCCGGTGCCGGATCAAAAGAAAAGGCACTTGAATTTATTAATAAAACAAATGAAGGGATAGACAGGCGGGATTTATTCTATTGGAGCATTTCCGAAAAGGATAAAGCCAAAATGATCGGAAGTATTTGCTTGTGGAATTTTTCGAAAGACAGAAAAACAGCAGAAGTCGGATATGACCTGAGCCCTGAATTTCATGGTAAAGGGTTAATGAATGAAGCCCTGCAAAGTGTTGTTGACTTTGGTTTTAACAAGTTGGGGCTTAATTCAATTGAAGCCTATACACATAGAGAAAATAGCAGTTCTGTAAAATTATTGGAAAGGAATAAATTCAGATGGGTTGAAAGCAGATCTGATGAAGACAATGGAGATAATATAATTTTGGTATTGAACAGGCCGGAAGTTCTCAGTACATAGTAAAAGGAGCACACTGCCGGTTAAACTAAAAACGTAACAATGGGATTGCGATTTAAATGCCTTTTTTCAGGCGTGCTGCCAGCCGTTTTCCCATTTCTTCTACTTCTGAAATGTCTGCGGTCAGGTGATCAAAGTTAATTTTAGTACCGCTGTCGTTTGCATACATTCCATGCAGTGTGATTGAATTACCCGTGATTTTAGCATAGCCACCAATGGGCATCCGGCATCCACCACCCAATTCATGCAGGAGGGCGCGCTCAGCGGTTATGGCTAGTTCGGTTTCGCGGTGGTTGATCTTTTCCAGGAGTTGTTTCAATTTCAAATCGTCTTCCCGGATCTCTGCGGCCAACGCACCTTGTCCAACTGCAGGCACCATTTGCTCTACGCTGAAAATTTCGGTGATACGATTCAGAATTCCGAGCCGTTGCAGACCCGCAGCCGCGAGGATGATCGCATCATATTCGCCACCTTCCAGTTTGCTCATACGGGTAATGATGTTTCCACGCACCGGCACAATCTCCATCCCCGGCTGAAGCCTTTGTATCTGAAATCCTCTGCGCATACTGGTGGTGCCAATCCTGCTACCGGGAGGCATCTGTTCCAGCTTTTTGCCGTCATTGCTCAGCAACACATCACGAGGGTCGGCTCGCTCCGGGATGCCAGCTATAATCACACCTTCCGGAATTTCCGTGGGCATATCCTTCATACTGTGTACGGCAAGGTCAATTTCCTTGTCGAGTAATGCCCGTTCTACCTCTTTTACCCACGCCCCAAGTTCTTCCAAATGCCCCATGTCTCCGCTTGTCTTTATGGTTTTAATCATAAATTCATTGTCAGGATCCATTTCTTTTAGCTTCTCAATCACCTCATTGGTTTGCGCCAGCGCCAGTTTGCTGTCGCGGCTTCCCACGATGATCCTTCTTTTAGGGATATGGATATGCACGTCTTTCAGATTAAAGATTTCACGAAAAGTATCAATAGGCCGGTCGCGGCCATGGGGTTCTTGTGCATAAGTTTTCAACACTTCAACGGGGCGTTTGCTCACGTGGCTGATCAGGCGGTTGGCAAACTTGTCAATGATCTTTTTTTGGGTCTCGTCCAGTGTTCCCATCTTGGGAATGACCCAGCTCATTTCGCGGGCCTTTATAATTTCAAGCTGGTTATAATAGCCGGAGATCAGCGGATGTACCCGTTTTGCATTTAACCAGTACACAAAATCCTCCACCTCATCATTAATGATAGCCTTCGCCTTGGGGATTTCCTTTTGGCGTTTCATAATGCCCTGGTAAGTAAGATCCTTGATGCTGTCAAGATCATGGAGTGTAATATTTTCCAGATCTGCAATTTCAGGAGCAAAATTGCGCGGCATCCCCATATCAATGAACAATTTACTATGTCCATTTACATAAGGCAGCATCTGTTCCCGCGAAACGATAACTTCAGCCGCAGCGGTAGCACCCACAATTACATCGGCTTCTTTCAGTATTTCATCCAGATTGCCAAGAGCTACCGGGGTGGCCTGGTAAATTCCAGCTATCTGAGAGGCCCGGTTCAGTTCCCGGCTTGCTACCATGAGTTTACTTACTTCGGTCTTCGCCAGCATTTGCAGGATCAGGTTGGCCATCTCTCCGGTACCGAGTACGAGCACTTTCGCGCCCCTCAATTGGGGGTGTATTTTGTTCACCAATTCGAATGCTACGGAAGCAATGGAAGTGGCAAACTGTCCGATGGATGTTTCTCCGCGAACGCGCTTTCCGGCCCGTATGGCCCTGCGTGAGAATTCATGCATTACCGGACCGAGCGCTCCTGCTTCTCTGGCCGTATGGTAGCTGTCTTTGATCTGTCCCAGTATCTGGTGCTCACCGACTACCTGGCTCTTCAGGCCCGCTGCCGTACTGAACAGATGGCGCACTGCCGAGTCATCATAATCGTAGATGGTGAGATAAAGGTTGAGATTTCCGAACCGGTTGAAGAAGTCCAGGACAGGGCGATAATTGGTGCTATAAGTATAAACTGCCAGGCGGTTGCAGGTAGAAATAATCAGGACTTCGTTTAGCCTGGATTTCATCTCATGCATTGCCTGCACCGTTTCTTCTTTGGTGAGAACAATTTTTTCTCTAATGTTTAGAGGGGCGTTTTGGTGGCTTAACTCTACTCCGATAATCCTGTGCATGCAGAACTATTGTGGCAATTTTATTTGTAAACTAAAAACAGGCGCAAAGATAGGGCTTGTGGATTCCCCAAGGATTGCTGAAGCCCTGAAACAAGAGATTTCTCTGTCAGCTATTCCTCATGGTCAATGGTCAAAGTTTCAGCTTTTTGAAATACTGCTCGGGGATATTTTTTATAACCGACATAATACCACGCCAAAACCATTTCACATATAGAACATTTTGCCTTTTTTTCGCTGCCCTGAAAACCTGATGCGCCACTTCATCAGGTTGTGAGGTGAGCAGGGCAGGGGTTTCCATGCCTTCTGTCATTTTGGTATCTACGAATCCTGGTTTCACGGTCAATACATGGACACCACTTTTATAGAGCCGGTTTCGGAGGCCGCTCAGATAGGCTGAAAATGCGGCTTTTGAACTCCCGTAAAAGTAATTGCTCTGCCTGCCCCTTTCGCCTGCCACCGAGCTGATGCCGGTAATGAAACCATTTCCTGCCTGTTCCAGATGGCTTGCCGCAATGTTCAGGATCGAAACGCAGCCGGTATAATTCGTATCCAGAATTCGCCTTGTCTCAGCGAAATCCCTCTCAGCGAGTTGTTGATTCCCCAGATAGCCCGCCACACAAATAACGCCCTTAGGAGCCGGTGACAGTTGGCGGTAAAACGCCTCGTGAGTCTCGAATTCGAGAACATCGAACCGGTGAGAGGTGACCTCCACTCCGTATCGAATACGAATATCTTCTGCCGTAACCTGCAGCAAAGACTGATTCCGGGCCGTAAGGTGAAGGTTATAACCATGACGGGCATATTCGTGGGCCAGGGCTTTTCCGATATCAGAGGTTGCTGCTATTACCAAAACGTAAGGTTTTTCGGGGGTATCCATGCCGTTTAATTTTGGTGCAAAGATTCAAAAAGGGTTGTTGTTAAAAATACGGCTGAAGTGAGGCAGCCGGAAAGACATATTGAAGGATGGGAATATTACTTTATTATGAACTGACGTTTTGAAAAGCATTAGTACGACTTAAAATATAGCGTTGTGAATAAGCGGTATTTGGGGCAAGATGTTCCACTGGTTTTTACCTCCAAACATTGTTATCCAGAAGGTATTTGTTGAAAAATAAAATAGGACTAAAATGCTCTTGAAATGGCTATTGATGTTTTTGACGGAAAGCCAGGTTTTACGGCCATTGCAATTGTTTGGAGATAACGGGATGTGCATAGTGAAAGGACTGAGTGCTTAATAGGATGAGGAGATTCAAAGGAGGTTATTCACACGTAATCCACAGGTCCGGCAAAGGGGTGGATAAGTTTTTGAGCATGGACAATGGCTGCTTTGGGCAAGGTCAGGATATTTAGTTTTGAACCCCCTTAACAATTCGATAATCTCAACCCAGGAATCTAAACAAAAAATGAAGGAAACTCCTCAATCTTTTCAGGACGTGCTGAAGCGGAAAGTAAGGCGCGGAAACCCCGAGGATTCAGGCATGATGAACATTGGAAAAGTCCCTCCCCAGGCACCTGATCTGGAGGAAGCCGTACTTGGAGGACTTATGCTGGAGAAGGATGCCATCACTGAGGTGCTCGACATTCTGAAGCCAGAGAGCTTCTACCGGCAGGAGCACATCAGCATTTATAAGGCGATGCTTCAGTTATTTGAAAAATCACAACCGGTTGACATTCTAACTGTCACCAACGAGTTGCGGCAGATGGGTGAACTGGAAAAAGTGGGCGGGGCCTTCTATATCAGTCAGCTTACGAACCGGGTAACATCAGCCGCCAATATAGAATATCATTCACGGGTAATTGCAGAGAAATTTCTCTTACGGGAGCTCATTCGTATCTCGGGGAATATTCAGCAGGAAGCTTTCGATGAATCCACGGATGTTTTCGATTTGCTGGACGATGTAGAGCGGGAGTTGTACGGAGTTTCTTCCGGAAATATCAGGAATCAGTATGAGAGCCTGAGTACGCTCATTGCGAAAGCTATAGCCGGGATTGAAGATAGAAAGGGGAAGACGGATGGCTTAACAGGCGTGCCTTCCGGATTCCGGGATCTTGACAGGATCACAAGCGGCTGGCAACCTTCTGACCTGTTGATACTTGCAGCCCGCCCGGGGATGGGTAAAACGGCCATGGTCTTGTCGCTGGCCCGAAATGCTGCGGTGGACTTTCAGCTTCCCGTGGTAGTGTTCTCACTCGAAATGTCGGCTTTGCAATTGGTGAACAGGCTAATTTCTGCTGAAGCTGAGATTGATGCGATGAAACTCAGAAGTGGTAATCTCGAAGATTATGAATGGGCACAACTCCATTCTAAAGTAGGAAAGCTGAGCGATGCCAAAATATTTATCGATGATACTCCGGCCCTGAATATTTTTGAACTCAGGGCGAAGTGTCGCAGACTCAAGGCTCAGCATGGAATAGAGATGATCATCATTGACTACCTGCAATTGATGATGGGAAAGGGGGACAACCGCAACGGCAACCGTGAGCAGGAGATAAGCTCAATCAGCAGGGCGCTGAAGGGGTTGGCCAAAGAACTGAACGTGCCGGTGATCGCATTGTCTCAGTTGAGTCGTGAGGTTGAAAAACGTGGAGGCAGCAAGAAGCCCATACTTTCGGATTTGCGTGAATCGGGCTCTATAGAGCAGGATGCTGACATGGTAATGTTCCTTTATCGTCCCGAATATTACGGACTTACGGAGGATGAGGAAGGGCGGCCCACCCAGGGTACTGCCGAGTTGATAATTGCAAAGAACCGCCACGGAGCCTTGGAAAGTCCTAGAGTACGGTTCATTGCCAAGTTTGCCAAGTTCGTAGAGTTTGATGAACCTGACTTTGACGGAGGCGGCATGGGAATGGGCACAATTATTAAAGAATCACGAATGAACGATGATGAGGAAGATGCTCCATTCTAAGCTGTGATCATTGTTATGTCCAAAAAATTGAATTTTCCTTTTATAGAATATGATAAAAGCTAATAGGTGCCAGCGGGGTATTCGCAGGCTTATTTTAATTCCGCTATTGATTTTCCTCACTTCCCTTTCAGCCCAGCCTGTGCCGGATGAGATGAGGGACAGCATTATAAAGGAAGGCAGGAATATTTCAACCACCCGGTTTGCGGCCAACTCCGCAATTGCGGCATTTGGAAGTAAGCAAAAGTTCAGTGGACTGGATGGCTATATTACCTATAAGAAAGGAAGTATCTGGATCAACGTATTTTACGCTAAAAGCGGAGACAGCATCCTCGTGCAGCACACCTTGAACACGAATGACTTGAAAAATCCCGGTGCATGGTCTTTTTCTGACGTTAAGCGTAAACCTTCGGAACTGGAAGGAGAACTCATGAAGGTTAGAGAAGCGGTGCTTGAGGATTTAAGCCTGGATACCGACTTTTACGACTTTTATGATGACCTCGGTTTCGAGCCTGTTATTCTGCCAAAAAAGGATAAATATTATGTTTACCTCATGCCGACATCACCTGAGAAGGAATATGTTCTATTTGGTAATGACTACCTTTTAGTGTTGGATGCAAGCGGAAATATCCAGAGAAGAGAAAAACTTCACAGTGAAATTCATTCTCTTCCCGCGAAGCCTGAAGGGCAGGGTACCACGATGGGTTCGATGCATGAGCATCATGACGATGAATCAGTATTGCCCACCCCAACTGATATTGCCGTGTTGCTCTATAATAAGGACAGGGTAGATTGGGATCAGCATATTATTCTGTCGAAGAAATTTATGAGCATCTTTTACCTCGATCAGGAGGGAATGGCTATATTCCCGGCAGGCTCCTACGACAAATAATACTACTTGCGCTCAACAATCCTCGATAGTTCATTGATGTTTTCGGCAATTAATTCGGCCTCTGCAATTGCTATCGAAGAGTGAAAAACATCGCCTTTCTTGAGCAGTTCTTTGGCTTTCTGCATTTTTGCCTGATAGACACGAGCCAGCTTTTTAAGGGGATGAGTTGCAACAACCATTTTTGAAAATTTTTAATTAATTACTAATGAGCTGAACAATCATGATTTAGACGGATTCAAAACTTCCCGATATAAACGTTCCGTTACGAAATAATGTTGACTAAAAGAATAAGTAATTATACATATACTGCTGAAACTCTTGTCAGCAGTGATTTTGTGCTTTATAAAAAAATGATATGCATCTAAAAAAGCAGTTACAACTGCAAAAGGGCAGTTTTTGGATTCTCTTTGGAGCAGAAAATTATTCCTGGCACCAGGCACCGGGCGCTGCTATTACACCCCATGATTTTACTTAGGTGTTCAGACAAATATCACCTTTCAGGTTATCGCCTCAAGCTTGTGAAGCGAATTCAGTTCTTAAAGGTTTAAGATAATGATAAGACAAGGTTGCACTTGCCGCTCCTACCCGCTAAATTTGCTGCATCTGCTGCTTCTCACTGTTATTAAAAGTTCCCTGTATTGAGAAATCTGCTTCTCATTTTCACAAAATACTTTCATGTATTTCTTTTTCTGAGTCTCGAAGCGGTTTGTTTCTTCCTTATTTTCAGATACAACCCTTACCAGAACGCAGTTTTTTTCAATGCCAGCAATGCCTTTCTCGGAACTATTTACAGCACATTTACTGACTACGAAGAATACTTTAAGCTGGAGGTAATTAATGACAGCCTTATCGCAGAAAATGCACGGCTAAAAGCACAACTGGAATATTCACATCTCAGCGCGGATACAGCAGTAGTGGAGGTAAGGGACAGTTTATACGATCAACGCTACACTTATATTCCGGCTAAGGTGGTCCGCAACTCACTGGAGAAAGGATACAACTATTTAACTTTTAACCGGGGGGCATTGCATGGAGTGGGTAGGCGAATGGGGGTAATAACGGCAAATGGCGTAGTGGGCGTAACCAATTCAGCAAGCGAGCGATTTTCTACAGCACTATCAGTATTGCACATGAATTTCAGCATCAGTGCGCGAATTGATGAGATCAATGAAATCGGTTCGGTGCGGTGGGACGGTACGGATCCGGAGATTGTGTACATGAATGACATTCCTTTGCAGGCCAGAGTAAAGGAGGGGCAACATGTTTACACCAGTCCTTTTTCTCCTCACTTCCCGGAAAACATACCCATCGGGCAGATCATCTCAGTAGAGCGCAGCAGAAGCAATAATTTTTATATTCTCGCCATCCGGCTTTCGGTTTCCATGCGAAATGTTACTCACGTATACATTGTAAATAACCTGATGAAGGATGAACGAGAAAACCTGGAAGCCCAAATCGAGGAATGATCACTTATATCCTGAAATATTTTGCCCGGTTTCTTGTCTTTGCCACAGTCCAGGTGCTGGTATTGAATTCCATCACGTTGCTGGATCTGATGCATCCCTACCTTTATATCATCTTCATCCTGATCTTGCCGGTACACGTGCCACGATGGGTATTGCTCACTTCAGCTTTCGTTCTCGGCCTTATCGTAGATATCTTTCTAGGAACACCAGGAATTCATGCCGGAGCATCGGTTCTCCTGGCTTTTCTCCGCAATCCGTTTATCAGACTCTTCAAGCCGCCTGAGAATATTTCCACGGGTGTCGAACCCCATATTCGCGTCCTGGGTTTGGGTCAGTTTTTGTTGTATTGCGGGCTGTTAACGGCTATTCATCATCTATTTCTTTACATCATCGAAGCGTTCAATTTTGGGAACGTTGGATTTTCCTTAGTCAATGCAGTGATCAATACTGCCATTAGCCTATCCCTTATTATTTTGACAGAATTTATTTTTTATTATCACTCCACTCAGGCGGATGAACCAGTTCGATAACCGGAAATTTGTAATTGCAGGAGTCATCCTGTTGGTGGCGCTGGTCTTCCTTATCAGGTTGTTTTATGTTCAGGTATTGAACAGCAACTACAAGATTTTCGCGGAAAACAATGCGCTGCAAAAGCAGGTCGTAATTCCCTTGCGGGGGCTGGTTTATGACCGTAAAGGGAAAATTCTGATCAACAACCAGGTGGTGTATGACCTGATGGTAGTCCCGGGCCAGGTACAGGAACTGGATACTGCGGCTTTTTGTGAAATGCTGGAAATGGAGCCCGAAGAATTCCGTCAGCGCCTGCAATTGGCCACGGAATATTCCCGGTATAAGCCTTCGGTATTCATAAAGGCTCTTTCCGTCAAAACTTATGGCCGTTTTCAGGAACTGTTGCATGAACTCCGGGGATTCTTCGTAATGGCCAGTACCACCCGGTATTATCCTTATGCTACTGCCTCACATATTTTGGGATACACCGGAGAAGTGGATCGCAACAAGCTGGATATGAGTACTGAATTCTACAGGCCGGGTGATTATATTGGCATGAGTGGAATCGAGAAAGAATATGAAATGGAATTGCGCGGAGAAAAAGGATTGCGCAATGTGCTTGTAGATGTTTTTAACCGGGAGAAGGGAAGCTATATGGACGGTGAATATGATAATCCATCCATACCCGGTCAGGCCCTGCACACAAGCCTTGATCTTGACCTGCAACTCTATGGCGAAAAATTAATGCGAAATAAGATGGGCAGCATCGTGGCAATTGAACCCGCAACGGGTGAGATCCTTGCATTGCTCAGCAGCCCTGCTTATGATCCTAATTTGCTGCAGGGGCAGGAAAGGGCAAAAAATTACCGCAAGCTGCAGCTAGACCCTGCCACGCCTTTGTTCAACCGTGCTACCGATGCTAAATATCGTCCCGGGTCTATCTTCAAAATTGTGCAGAGCCTGGTAGCATTGCAACAAGAGGTGATTACTGAAAATACAGGTTTTTCCTGCAACAGGTCTTTGGTGGGATGCCATAATCATCCTCCGGCCACCAATGTTGAAAAGGCGATCCAATACAGTTGCAATCCTTATTATTTTATGTGTTATAAAAGAATGATCCAGCAGGGAAAAGCGAAAAGTGTTTTTAAGGATAGTCGCATAGGATTAGAGATATGGAATGAACATGTTAAGAGCTTTGGCCTTGGCAAGCGCCTGGGAACCGACCTGCCGAACATTAACCAGGGATTTGTTCCGGATGTAAAATTTTACGATAAATGGTATGGAGAGGGCCGGTGGGCATTCAGCACCATTTACAGCAACAGTATTGGCGAAGGAGAACTTGGTGTTGTGCCCATTCAAATGGCAAACCTGGCAGCGATTATTGCCAACAAAGGATATTATTACACGCCACATATTGTAAAGGGAATCGGGGATGAGAAAGCCACACCAGAGCAATTTAAGGTGAAGCATTATACAACTGTGGATTCCAGTCATTTCGATATGGTGCTGGAGGCGATGAGAAGGGTAGTGGAAGAACCCGGAGGAACTGCCAGAAGAGCGCGTGTGGAGGGAATCACTATTTGCGGCAAAACCGGAACCGTGCAAAATAAGGATCGTGAAGACCATTCGGTATTTATTGCCCTGGCCCCAAAGGAAAATCCTAAAATCGCCATAGCCGTATATGTGGAGTATTCTGGATTTGGCGGACAATGGGCCGCCCCTATTGCGAGCCTGATGATTGAGAAATATCTCACTGACAGCATCTCCCGCCCGGCAGACGAGCAAAGAATTCTGGACGCTGATTTTATCAATACAAAAAAAGACACGCTGTTACCTTTGGAAATTACAGTTTCTCAGGCGGTACCGGCTACCGGCTTATGAACAGTAGTTTTGGTTCCTTACATGATTCCGGGCCCTCCGGTGGCTTTCTGCTGAATATTGACTGGGTAACTGTTCTTATTTACCTCGCCCTCTGCACCATTGGCTTTCTGAATATCTATTCTGTTGAATTCACGGAATCGCGCGAGGTATTTTTTGATATGTCAACCAACTATTCAAAGCAATTGCTTTGGATCGGCATTTCCCTGCTGCTGGGGATTATCATTCTTATCATTGATGCACGATTTTTTACTACCCTGGCTTATGGAATATACCTGGCAACTTTTCTCGTATTGCTTATTACGCTGGGATTTGGAAAAGAAGTAGCCGGGTCAAAATCATGGATCCAGATTGGCAGTTTCAGCCTGCAATCTTCTGAATTTGCAAAGTTTGCTACCGCCCTCGCGCTGGCAAAACTCCTCAATACATATCAGGTGAACATGCAAAAAACTCAGGATATGCTCCTGGGTTTTTTGCTCATATTGCTTCCGGTGGGGTTGGTATTACTCCAGAATGATACTGGTTCTGCAATTGTATTCCTGGGTCTTACTCTAGTACTGTTCCGTGAAGGCTTGCATCCTGCATTTCTGTTGATCCCGGTAGCCAGCGTCATTCTGTTCCTGTCCGTGCTGGTATTCGGCAAAATAGCGGTGCTGGGATTCCTGATAGCGATCGTTGTAATTATCCTGAATGCGATGGTCAAAAAAGCCACATTGAAAGCCTACATGCTGGTGTTCGCGCTTCTCTTTCTCAGCGGAGGAGTGGTTTATGGGGTGGACTATGCTTTTCATTCAATATTGCAACAACATCAGCGGGAGCGGATTGAAGTGTTGCTGGGCCAGAAAATAGATATGAAAGGAGCAGGATATAATGTTCATCAATCGCTTATCGCCATAGGTTCCGGTGGAATATCCGGTAAAGGTTTTTTAGAGGGCACCCAAACAAAATTTCAGTTTGTACCAGAGCAGCACACAGATTTTATATTCTGCACAGTGGGAGAGGAGCATGGCTTTTTTGGCAGTGCTGCTGTTGTATTGCTTTTTATGGTGCTTCTGCTTCGCATCATTTACAGGTCTGAAAAGCAGAAGCATAAGCTTGTGCGGGCTTACGGCTATGGCGTGGTATCTATCCTGTTAGTTCATTTTATGGTCAATATCGGGATGACCATCGGTTTGCTCCCTGTCATTGGAATTCCATTGCCTTTCATCAGTTATGGCGGCTCTTCCCTGCTTGGTTTTACGCTACTTCTGTTTCTTTATCTAAAACTGGATGCTTCTTTTAAATACGATTTTTTGTAGTGCAGGAAGGCATTTTTTCCGTTCTGGGTTAAAAGAAATACGGTTTTGGTTGCAACAATCATGAAAACACATGCGAAGCTAAAAGCAACTTTTACGACCTGAGAAGATTTATCATCAAACATTATGAGAGAAAAAGTATTCTTCAACAATACATTATGATTCTTGTGAGAAACATTATTGGCATGGCTTGTGGGAGCGGCTGAGTTATTTATATTTGTCGCGATATTTACCGGTTCTTTACAGCAGGTAATACCGGAAGTTGTTATTAATCCAAAGAAAATAAAAAAGTGGTCCGGCAGCAATACGGGGTTCAGACCCCGGGGCCGTCATTAACAAAAAAAACAACCAGATCAGTTATGGAATTTGTGACCAAAAGGGATGACATTGTAGATAACCTGAAAACCATAGAAGGTTACCTGCATTCAAAAAATGAAGATGAGCGCAAATTTGCTGTCAACCTCATTATCGAGCAGGATAAAATCCTGGTGTATAAGGTAAACGGAGACAATCACTTCGCGCCACTGAATTTCATCGCTGTTAAGAACAACAGCATGGCAGAGTACCTCGAGAATGAGAAGGAAGATGGAAAAGATCCTGATTCTGTTATTACCAAAATTGTGGGTCGTCCTTTCTTTACTGAACAAATTGAGAAGAAATTCCTGGCCTACGCCAGTAATTTCGGGAAAAAAGTACCCAATAAGGAGCGGCATTATTGGCGTATTAAAGATGAACGCAGAAAGAACCTTGATCTGAAGATCTGAGGATTTGCTTCTTGGCCGCTTCCCGCAGCCGCAATTGATCTCGTCAGCCTCAGCTATAGGGAACCTGAACTTCTTGCATGAACAGTCTGGTTTTCTCAATATCTGTATGAAATACCCGGTCAGTCTCAATAGGCGGGACGATGCCCCTGTATTCTTCAATTACTTTTTCAATAACCGGGGATGAATTTTGGGGCCTGCGGAAGTGCAGAGCCTGGGCTGCCGTCAGCAGTTCAATGGAGAGAATATTCCAAACATTATTCACAATGCGATGAAGCTTGGTAGCTGCATTCGCCCCCATGCTCACATGATCCTCCTGACCATTGCTGCTGGTAATGCTGTCAACAGAGGCCGGAGTGCAGAGCTGCTTGTTCTGGCTTACCAGGGCAGCCGCAGTGTATTGAGTGATCATTAACCCGGAGTTTACGCCAGGCCTGGCTACGAGAAAGGCGGGCAAACCCCGTTGTCCCGATACAAGCTGAAATATTCTGCGTTCGGATATATTGCCAATCTCAGCCAGAGCCATTGCGAGGTAATCCATTGTGAGTGCCAGCGGTTGCCCGTGAAAATTACCACCGCTTAAAATTTCCTGTTCCGCTGCAAAAATATTCGGGTTGTCCGTCACAGAATTGATTTCCGTTTCAAAAACCTGCATCACGTGGCTATACGCGTCTTTTGATGCCCCGTGCACCTGCGGAATGCAACGGAAGGAATAGGGATCCTGCACATGTTCCTTTATAACCTGGCTGAGATGGCTATCCCGTAGAATTTGCAATATGCTGGTGGCAGTTTGCTGCTGCCCTTTATGTGGGCGGATCTGGTGCAGGCCGGGTTGAAAAGGCTCCAGCTTGCAACTATATGCATCAAGGGAAATAGCGGAAATAAAATCGGCCCAGGAAAGCAGTTGCCTGGCATTATTGAGGCAGTAGATCCCATAGGCTGCCATGAATTGCGTGCCATTGAGCAGTGCCAATCCTTCTTTTGCCTGGAGCGTTAGGGGCTGGAGTTTGTACTGCTGAAGCACTTCTGATGCGGGCAAAATCCTGTCTTTCAGCCATACATCTCCCAGGCCGAGAAGCGGCAGGCTCAGGTGGGCAAGGGGGGCAAGGTCGCCAGAAGCGCCTAATGATCCCTGCTCAAAGACCACCGGGAGCAAATCTTCATTGAAATGGAAAATAAGCCTTTCCAGCGTTTCTATGGTAATTCCGGAATTGCCATAGGCCAGAGATTGAATTTTCAGGAACAGCATCAGCCTGATGATCTCAGGTGGCACAAGGTCTCCGGTTCCACAAGCATGGCTTTTCACCAGGTTTTCCTGTAGCAGGTTTAGTTCTTCAGGTGAGATCTTTATGTTACAAAGCGATCCGAAACCGGTGTTGATGCCGTATACAGGTTTCTCGCTGCTATTCAGGGCTTGTTCCAGGAAATCACGACATTCGGTAACGCGCTTCCTACTGCCATCAGAAAGCGAGACAGGTTTGCCCTGGTTGCAAATTTCTACAACATCCCGCAGCGTTAGTGCTACATTGCTGATTTGATGGCTATCCATATTATATATTCTTTAATTTCTCAGCGATTTCTCCGATGGTGAGAGCCTGCTGCTCACCGCTTGCCAGGTTCTTTAGTGAATATCGTCCGGTTTCGCGTTCTTCTTTACCTGCAATGAGGGCGTATGGAATGCGCTTTTTGTCAGCATATTTAAACTGCTTTCCGAGCTTGGCTGCCTCAGGAAACATTTCCGCAGCAATGCCTTCTTCCCGGAGTTGTTGCATTATGCTGAATGTGGTCAGTTCCTCTTCGTTACCCAAATTCATCAGCAGGACTGTCGCGGTAAAAAGTTCGGTTGCAGGAAACCGTTCCAGTTCCATCAGCACGTCATAGATACGATCGGCACCGAAAGATATACCTACGCCCGGCATATCCGGCAGGCCAAACGTTGCCGTGAGGTCATCATAGCGTCCACCGCTTGCAATGCTGCCGATCTTTACTTTTTGTGAAACAACCTCGAAAATTGTTGAGGTATAATAATCCAGCCCCCGTGCCAGGGAAATATCGAATTCCACCTTTTGGTTGGCACCGGTTAATGAAATGAAATTAAAAACCTGCTCCATTTCTTCTATGCCTTGCATGGCGGAAGGGGAGCTGGTCAGCTTCAGTTTTATATTTTCGAGTTTCTCTTTATTATTTCCTTTTAAATTTAAAACTGAAATGAGATTTCCTGCTTCTTCTTCTGAAAACCCACGGTTCAGCATTTCTTTATTAACACCTTCAATTCCTATTTTATCCAATTTATCAATGGAAATTGAAAAGTCAGTAAATTTATTTTCCAGTCCAAATTTTTCTGTTATTCCATAAAGGATTTTTCTGTTATTTACTTTAATATCTATATCAGGTAAATTTAATTCTTTAAAAACATTATTAAACAAACAAATTAATTCAGCATCATAAATAAATGATTTGCTCCCAATTACATCAGCATCACATTGATAAAATTCGCGGTAACGTCCTTTCTGGGGCCTGTCTGCCCGCCATACCGGCTGCACCTGGTAGCGCTTAAATGGGAATGTAATGTCATTACGGTGCTGGGCAACATAGCGGGCGAGCGGAACTGTAAGGTCATACCGCAATCCCTTTTCTGCGATGGAGCGGCCTATTGCAGCGGAACTTCCTTCCTGAAGCTCCTGCTCCGGCACATTTTTCAGGAAGTCACCGCTGTTCAGCACTTTGAAGAGGAGCTTATCTCCTTCCTCACCATATTTCTGTGTGAGGGTTTTAATATTCTCCATTGCAGGAGTTTCAATAGGAAGGAATCCATACCTGCGAAAAATTTGGGTAATGGAATAAAAAATATATTCTCTCCGGAATACCTCCTCGGGTGAGAAATCACGCATCCCCTTGGGAATAGCAGGTTTGATCATTGGGTGCTAATTTCTTTTGTCAGATGCGAAATTAGGCATTCCCGATCAAGACCGCAGGCAGCGGTGTAGAAGTAATCAAGCTCTAATAAATGTTCTGGTCTTTTTTGATTTGTTCAAGCATAGCGTAGTATTCATCAGCTTTTTCCTCCTGGCCGGTGGTGAGATAAAAATAGGCCATGTCCTGCAGCACTCTCAGGGTAACCGGGTTGTCAAGGCCATAAGAATTTTTGCATAAATCAAGGGCAATTTGATAATTCTTCCCGGCTTCTTCTGTTCGCTTTTGTATCCGGTACATGTCGGCCTTAGCGCAATAAATCTCTGATAGCGCAGGGTTTTCAGCGCCTATCGCATTTGATCGTTGCTTCAGCGCCATTTCGAAGTATTCTTCGGCTTTCAGGTAGTCCTTTTGTTTCTGGCTTAGCTTGCCCATATTCACGTAGGTTTCGGAGAGGCTTTCATGGTCTTCGCCCAAAAGGTTTTGCTTTATGCGCAATGATTTTTCATATAGTGCCCATGCATCTTCAGGACGATTTTGTTGCATATAAACATTGGCCAGGTTGTTTATGTCCCGTGCCGTAGCGGGATGTGCTTGACCCAGAACTGCGGTGTCAATGGTATAAGCCCTTTTAAAATACTCTTCCGCCTTGTCGAATTTTTTATCTCTTAAATAAACAGCCCCCAATTTATTCATGGCCGTTGCGATTTCAGGATGTTCTTTGTTCCCCGATTCGATATACACAGAAATGGCCTCGCGATGCTTTACCAGAGCTTTGGAGTAGAGGCCTTTTTTCTCGTAAATCTCTGCCTGGTCCTTTAAATATTTTGCGATGCGCAGATGATAACGGCCAAAGGCGGCAGTATCAATGGAAAGAGCAAGTTCATTAAATCGCAGAGAACGGTCATAATTTCCGTCAGATTTATAAAAGCGGGACATATTGTGGTAAACATTGGCCATCATAGGATTATCCTCGCCATAGTGTCGCTTCACAAGAATTACAGCTTTATCGAAAAGCTCTTCAGATTTCTCTTTTTCGCCTTTGGCACTGTGAAGCATAGCCAGATTCATAAGGCATGAGAGGTTATTTGTGCTTTTTTGCGCAAAATTCATTTTGTAGATATTGAGACATTCCTTGTACATTTTTTCAGAAATATCCAGTTTCCCCATACGCTCGTGCAAGTTGCCAAGGTTGTTGAGAATAATCGCGTATTTGGTGTCAGCCTTTCCGGAAGTGCGCTCAATTATGTCAAGTGCCTGAAGATAGAGCGGCTCGGCTTTCAGGTACAATCCGCCTTCAGTATAAATAAAAGCGAGATTGTTAATGGCGCTTACAGTATTTTCATGGTTGGGCCCGAAATGCTCCGCTGCTACTTCGTATGCCATTTTTGCAGTGTCAATGGCTTCTGCTATTTGGCCGGCAGAATAGAGCTTCTCCACCTGCTCATTCAGTTGGACAGCCAGCATTTCCTGCATTTGCCCGGAAGCAGGATTAAACACCTGAAGAAGGAGGGCAACGAAGATAGATGTAAGTGTTTTATACATGGTTTTACATTTTAGAATGCGGTACCTGAAAATTATATAAGTATAAACACCTACGAATACGTATAGTTCAAAATTAATTGATAATGGATTTTTAAAATTTGGATGCAATTAATTTTTATTCCTTTTTGTTAAAAAAGAATTCGGCAGGCTGAGAAGCCTAAAAATTTATACAGGTCTGCTGAAAACTTGGTAACTTTTGCACTTTAAAAAATAAACAGATTATGAAGCGAATAACTACATTTCTGACGATAGTTTGGCTGGCGCTGATAGCATTCTCGACAACTATTACAGCACAATCTACTTATTGTACACCCAGTTATACTGGACCTGGCTTTAATGGTTTGGGTGATCCAACTTCATTCTGGACACACATTCTTGAGGTGGAGTTGTTTGATATATCGCATGCAGTATCAGCACCTTTTGCTAACCCTGCACCCATTTACAGAGACTACACTAACATCAGTACAGTACTTACCCAGGGCCAGAATTATCCCATCACGGTGAAATTAGGTAATGGAGCAAATGACCAGACTCTGGCGGTTTGGATTGACTTCAACCAAAACAAAATATTTGAAACCACGGAAATGGTTTTTACGAAAAGAGATACATCCGGTATCGGAGATCACACGGCAAGAGGTATTATTTCGGTTCCGGTGGGAGCAGTATTGGGAAGCACCCGGATGCGCGTGGGAACCTTAGCCGATTTTACCCCTCCTGCTCCCTGCCAAAATAATGGGGGTTTTCCTAGCTGGTCGCAACACTTTCATGATTATACTATTGACATTGAACAACAGCAGACGCAAAGTTTTGAGTCTGCCACCTGTACCCATTCATCATTGCAGGAGGTAACTCCGGGAAGTAGTAACAATCAGATATTGCGCATAGAAGTTCGCAATAATCCGCATGGTGTTCTAAGCCCGCTCTCAGCCGGAGATTTTGATTTAAGCACGATTGGCACTTCTAATCCGCTGGATATTGAAAGGGCACGCCTTTACTATACAGGCCAAAATCCAAATTTCAGTACGGCTCAGCAGGTAGGCAGTACCGTTTCAAATCCATCTGCTTTTTATACAATAACGGCTAACCAGGAATTAAAAGCGGGTTCTAATTATTTTTGGCTGGTATATGATATAGATGAAGATGCGATCATTGGTAATGTGATTGATGCGCGCTGCAATTCGGTAGAAGTTAATTTTCCCCGCATTCCAGATGTTATAAGTCCTCCAGGTTCACGCAGAGTCGGTTATTGCGTTTCAGTTGGGGAGCAATCCAATTTCCTCTACGTAAGCCGTGTACAGATTGGAAATATAAACAACAGTACATTTTACGGCAATGGATATAGCAATTACACTTATCTCTCTACCGAAGTTACGCGGGGGTTGCGGTATCCTCTTTCCCTGCTTTTTGGCAACAGCGTTAATCCCGGCATAGGCCGCGCCTGGATTGATTTCAATCGGGACGGAGATTTTGATGATCCAGGAGAGATGGTGATGGGCGTAAATTGGATGGCCACGGCCGCAAATCCAAATTTCACCCCCGTTACCGATACGATCACCATTCCGGCTAATGCTGTGGTGGGACCCACCAGGATGCGCGTGTCTATTCAGTATACGCCAGCGCCTGGCCCGTGTACCAATCCTGTTCAAATAGGTGAGGCGGAAGATTACTCGATCATGATAGCCGAGGCCGGACAACCCGTTGCAGATTTTATTGCTGTTCCGGCATGTCTGGGATCGCCTACTGATTTTGTTGATGAATCCTACACTTTTGGTTCATTTAACATTACGAGCTGGAAATGGAACTTTGGGGATGGCGACAGCAGCGATTCCCAGAATCCATCACACACCTATTCCAGTCCTGGTGTATATAACGTTACACTTACGGTAAATTCTAATATGCCCGGTACGCCCAGTACGGTGAAAAGATCAATAAAAGTAAATGATCCAAAAGCAGATTTTTCTTATAACCAAACGATTTTCCAGACACCCATCAGGTTTACGGATCAAACCGAGGGTGGGGTGGTCATATCCTGGTTCTGGGATTTCGGAGCTACCAACAGCATGGGCCAGCGATATGCTTTCAATGAATCGCCAACCCATGTGTTTGACACAGTTGGAACTTATGATGTAATGCTCGTTGTAACAACCGAAGGAAATTGCCGGGATACTATTATTAAATCAGTAACGATAGTGGACGAAGTTTCCCCCATTGCTGATTTCAATGCGGATACATACAACCCTTATATCGGTGCAGCGACTAACCTGATTGATGCTTCCCTTCATGCACCTACCTCATGGAAATGGCGCTTCCAGCCTAACAGTGTTTCCTTTTATGAAAATACTTCAGATACAAGCCAGTTCCCCGTGGTTTCATTTGACAACCTTACTACTTATACCGTCAAATTGATCGCATCAAACGGAGCAGGAAGTGATTCCGCTACCAAAGTTTTTATTACTAAGAATTACACTGCTCCGGTAGCGGATTTTCTTGCCACCCCTGACACGGTCAAAGCCGGACAAATTGTATCTTTTGTTGACCTATCCACCAACGATCCGACATCCTGGCGCTGGGCATTCGGAGATGGTGATTCAGCTTTTGTAAAGAACCCGCTTCACCAATACGTGAATCCGGGTGCTTATAATATCTATTTGAGATCCGCTAACCCGGCCGGTTCAAGTGTTCGCACAAAATCCAACTATGTTTATGTTGATAATAAATACAGGTTGTGCGAATCGGATGCTCCTTATTCACCCCTTTATATAGGACATGTATATGACTCAGGAGATTCGGCTGCTAACTATAATTCCAATTCCAACTGCGGTTTTCTTATAGCGCCACCTTGTGCCGGTCCGATCACACTCACTTTTACTTCGTTCAATTTTGCGAATGATGATTTTATCCGGATTTATGATGGCACTGATAATACCGGAATTCCCCTCCACTCAGGAAATGGATTTTCCGGAAGTTCCATTCCTTCTGCAATTACAGCCTACTCCGGCAATATGTACATCGAGGAAGTTACTGATGCCTTCACTACTTCTTCCGGGTTTGCAGCAAATTGGTTTGCCGTGCCTAATATCAGACCGCGCGCAAGGATCACCGGAGATACTGTGGCGTATGTTAACAGCCCGGTTTATTTTTACGATGGCACCACACTGGGCACCGGTAATACCTATGAATGGGATACCGATGGTGATGGAGCGACTGATGGAACAACGCCTAATGTGAAGGCAACTTATTCTGCAACCGGCAGCTATACAGTAAGGTTGATAGTAAGCAATTGCAAGGGCAGAGATACTGCATACCACACTATTCAGGTAAGGAATCCAACTTTGGCTCCGGTTTCGGATTTTATCGTAACGAATGATACTGTTCCTGTTTTTTCTCTGAACGACACAGTTCTTCCGCTTGTACCTATTCGGTTTCTTGATCTCTCCACAAACGGACCTACCCAATGGCACTGGGAAGTAGAACCACAGGGACTTAGCTTCTTTGACATGGGAACCAGCGAGACATCGCAAAACCCTATTATTCTCTTTTTTGAAGAAGGGAAATATACGATTACACTTACTGCATCCAATTCTATCGGTACAGGAACCGTGGAGAGAAAAGTGGATTATATATATGTAAAAGGCAAGGGCTCGCTTTGCACTTTCCCATTCCAGAGTTTTGCTGATAAAGGAGTCCTCACGGATGATGGAACTGAATCAGCGAATTACAACAACAATACAAATTGTGATTACCTCTTAGACCCATGCGGAGATCGGGCATTCCTTAAATTTACTGAATTTGAGTTTGCTCTTGGCGATGTATTACGGGTTTATGATGGAGAAGATGCTTCCGGTATTCCTTTCCATACCGGAAATGGATTTACAGGGACCAATCTGCCGCCACCTCTCGTAAGTAATTCAGGGAAATTTTACATTGAGCAGGTGACGGATGCTTTTACTACTGCCAAAGGATTTATTGCAGAATGGAGCAGCGAACCTCCTGACCCGCCAGTTGCAGATTTTTCTGCACCGGATACCGGTTACACGGGCGGAGCGGTTGTAAGGTTTAACAACAGATCAACCGGCCCGGACAACCTATACGAATGGGATTTTGAAAATGATGGAACGGTGGATGAGACCACTGTTAATGCGGAGCATCAGTTTGCAACTGCCGGAGTTTACAATGTTCGCCTTCAGGCTGAGAACTGCCGGACTTCAGATGTGATGATCAAATCAATTAGAATTATTGATCCAACGGCTCCTCCGGGAGTTGATTTTTCGGCCAGCATGTTACGCGCGGCATTATCTGATACCATCAGATTTACAGATCTTTCCGATAATGGTCCGAGCGGCTGGAAATGGACGGTTACACCTGATAATGTCAACTTCATCAATGGTACTGCTGATACTTCTTCTGACCCTCAAGTGAAATTCACACAAACAGGAACTTATGCAGTGAAATTGGTAGCCCGGAATATCCTTGGCGAAGATTCGCTGGAGCGCACAGCATATATCACTATTTTCGATTATTGTACGCCTTCTGTTAATAATATCACTGCGGATATTGGCATCAGCCGCGTACAAATTGGAGACATAGACAACTCCAGTGAAACAGGCAAATTGGGCTATACGGATTATACAGGCATAGGAACCACCAGCCTCACCCGCAGAGGAATAGCGACCATCAGGGTAGAACGGGCTTCGATAGCCAATGATATGACCCGAAAGGTGTGGATAGATTATAATCAGGATGGCGTTTTCGATACAACCGAACTGGCAGCAGAAGAGCAGCCCGCCAAAACGATGACATGGACGCAAAGCTTTCAGATTCCTGGTTCTGCTTTATTAGGACCCACTCGAATGCGGGTGGCAACCAATTTGGCAGGAAATGCTAACATTCCTTGTGGCCCTCATGCATTTGGTGAATTTGAAGATTACCGTGTTACCATTTCTTTAGATAATACACCACCTATTATCACATTGCTGGGTAATAATCCTGATACCGTTGAGATTGGCTATCCTTATAATGATCCGGGAGCTACAGCTTTTGATGATCTGGATGGGAATATTACCTCTAAGATCGTAGTTGTTTCAAATGTAGATACCGGAGCCACGGGTGTTTATCAAATTAGTTATAACATAACGGATTCTGCTGGAAATGAAGCCGAAGAGGTGATCCGTACAGTGGTGGTGGTGAAAGATCATACGAAGCCCGTTATCACTTTATTGGGTGATAATCCCTTTATCCTTTCGGTTTACTCCTCTTTTAATGATCCCGGAGCCACAGCAATAGATAACCGAAGCGGAGATGTTACTTCTCAGATCACTACACAAAGCAACATTGATTCATCCCGCATCGGTGATTACCAGGTAATTTATACTGCGTATGATGCAGAAGGAAATTTTGCTTCGGTAGTGAGAGATGTGAAAGTAGTGGATACTGCGGCCCCGGTTATAACTCTGCTGGGCCCCACCGAAGTAACTATGAAGCTGGTAGACATGCCTTATATAGATCCCGGTTATCTGATCAATGACAACTATTATGATTCTGCTGACATAACAGTTACGATCTCCGGTACTTATTCCGATACGGTTACAGTGGCTAAAACGTACGTAATCAGCTATACGGCTAAAGATCCTTCCGGCAATTCTTCCACAGAACTGCGGTTAATAACGCTTGAAAGCAACATAGGAATAACAGAAGATGGTAACAACCTGTCGCTTGGGCTTTTCCCGAACCCAAATACAGGCCGCTTCAATTTAAATATTGAAATGACCCGGTCTCAACCGCTGACCCTGGAAATTACCGACCTTCAGGGCCGCCTGCTGTGGCAACAACAGCTTGCCCCGGCACAAACGCAGCAAGTGAATTTAGACGTACGCCACCTGAGTAGCGGGTATTACTTGCTGAAAGCCACAGGAACTGCCGGGACCAAAATATTACCGGTGCAGGTCTTGAAATAAGAATTTGTGGTTTTAAGGTAAAAAAAAGAGGCTGTCCGCGTTTTGGGATGGCCTCTTTTTAATTTATTTATGAGATATAAATCAAATTTGAATAGATGCTATGGTAGCTAATCCCGGAAGGCCGCACTGTCAGAATGATTGATCGGTAGCGGTCGTTATGCTTTTTAGAGATGTGGACATTAAACTCACCTTAAAACTCTACTTATAGCTCGACCAATACTAACCCCTCCTACATTCTATTGTAGTTGGGGTTTATTAGTGTAAAAGAGTAGCCTCGGCAAGAATCGAACTTGCATCTAGAGTTTAGGAAACTCCTATTCTATCCATTGAACTACGAGGCCATGGCCACCATGAAATTTGCGATGAATTTTATCAAACATTAAACTTGAAAACAGAGACTGTCAATCTCTATCTCATTTCTTTCTTTTCCGGAGGCATGGTGCGGAATATCAAATCCCAAAAAGGGCTGGAGACTCCGAATGCCCGGTCAGGATGCTTGTGATGATGCAAATGGTGGTGGCGCCAGATCGGCTTCAGGAACTCAAATGGCGGCTTAAACGCATGGATTGCATAATGCACCATTGCGTAAGCCAGGTACCCTAGGATGAAGCCGGGAAGGAAACTGTATACAGCCTCTCCCATAAAAAAACCAAACAGAAGGTAGAAGGTGCCGGCAATAATAAGACTTGGGACGGGCGGCATGATCAGGCGCTCCTTGTCAGTTGGGAAATCATGATGAACGCCATGGATGAGATGGTGTATCTTCTGTACAACCGGGTGATCAGTAATAAAATGAAATGCAAACCTGTGAAGGAGATATTCTACCAGCGTCCAGCTAAAAGCTCCAAGAAAAGCTATTCCGATTGTGGCTAGTATTGAACCGCTGAGTTCCATATAGTGGTAGTATAATGATAGAAGGCAAACAGGAACGTACATTCCTATGATCAAAGCGGGATGTGTGCGGGTCAGGGCTTCGAGAATGCGGCTTCGGAACAGCCGTCCACTCTTCTTTGGCAGGGTTACCTTATCCATATAGTGTTTTGGTTATTTTAGGTTACAAAGTTAATTCACATCTTTATGTTGTGAATAATTGTGATTCGGGGTTCAAATATAGAAGGTAAAAGGGTTGAAGCAACCTGTCATAATATAATAGAAAGGCACTTTTCCCTTCATTTAGTACTTTTGAAGGCAAATCAGCTTAATAGCAATGGAGCAAAATATAGCCGAAACAGAAGACGGGAAGATCCGGGAACAGGAATTCAAAACCGAGGTAATGAATGATTACCGGATAGCATTTGAAAGCCGTCAGGCAAGCCTGATTGGCCGGAAGGAGGTGCTTACCGGTAAGGCCAAGTTTGGCATATTCGGAGATGGAAAGGAAGTCGCTCAATTGGCCATGGCTAAATCCTTTAAAAAAGGCGATTTCCGTTCAGGTTATTATCGCGATCAAACTTTCATGTTTGCCACAGGTATGAGTACCATCAGGGAGTTTTTTGCTCAGCTTTATGCGGATACCAACCTGGAAAACGACCCGGCTTCAGGTGGACGACAGATGAACTCACACTTTGCCACGCGCAGTTTAGATGAAAACGGGGAGTGGAAAAACCTGACAAAGCAATACAATTGCTCTGCGGATATTTCTCCCACAGCAGGGCAGATGCCCCGCCTCGTAGGGTTGGGTTACGCCTCCAAACTTTATCGTGAAAATGAGGCGCTCCACTATCTTGATAATTTTTCCCACAGAGGTAATGAAGTGGCTTTTGGAACCATCGGAAATGCCAGTACCGCTGAAGGACTGTTTTGGGAATCGGTGAATGCTGTCGGTGTCTTGAAAGTGCCGGTTGCCATCTCTATTTGGGATGATGATTACGGCATATCAGTCCCGCAAAAATACCAGGTCACCAAACAGGACCTGAGCGAAATACTCAACGGGTTTGGTTATGATGAAGAAAAAGATCAGGGATTTTTGCTTTTTCGGATTAAAGGCTGGGATTACCCGGCTCTGATGGAGGCTTACGAGGAGGGAATCAGAACCGTGAGAGAAAAGCATATTCCGGCCATTTTCCATGTAGTGGAAGTAACTCAACCTCAGGGCCATTCTACATCAGGATCGCATGAACGCTACAAAAGCCGGGAAAGGCTGGAGTGGGAGAAAGAGCACGACTGCATGAAGAAAATGCGGGAATGGCTGATCAATACAGGCATTGCAACGGAAGATGAGATTCAGAACCTGGAGGAGGATGCTATCCAAATGGTAAAAGATGAGCAAAAAGCCGCCTGGAACGATTTCATTAATCCTATTAAAGAGGAAAGAAATGATTTGATAAACCGGATAAAAGTAGCGGCAGCCGAAAGTGAAAATAGTGCTGAACTTAGCCAGATAGCGAGCGAACTTCAAAACACTTTTGACAATGACCGCAGGGTAGCCATGAAAGCTGCTTTCAAGTCATTGCTGCTGCTCAGGGAAAATGATTCGGAAGAAAAAGATCAGATAAAGGACTGGCGGGATAAGCAGATCAGGATCGGCAGAGAGAATTATAATACCGATCTCTACAGCAGAACAGCAAAGGCTGCAAAAAATGTAATACAGATTGATCCCGTATATGAGGCAGAACCAAAAAAGGTGGATGGCCGCGAAATTATGGTTTCGATGTTTACGGCTGCTATGGAGCAATATCCTGAGCTTTTTGCCATTGGAGAGGACGTTGGAAAGATCGGAGACGTAAACCAGGGAATGGCGGGCCTGCAAGAGCTTTTCGGAGAAATTCGGGTAACCGATACCGGCATTCGCGAAGCAACTATTTTAGGGCAGGGGATAGGAGCGGCAATGCGCGGGCTTCGACCGATCGTAGAAATACAATACCTCGATTATTTACTCTACGCATTACAAATTATCAGTGATGACCTCGCTACCGTTTCCTATCGGACCCGTGGCGGACAAAAAGCTCCTCTTATAATTAGAACGCGTGGCCACCGCCTTGAAGGAATCTGGCATTCCGGTTCGCCTATGGCCACGATACTTGGTTCCTTCCGAGGCATCAATGTATGCGTTCCAAGAAATATGACCCAGGCCGCACGTTTTTACAATACCATCCTGCAATCCGATGAACCTGCGTTGATTGTAGAGCGGCTGAACGCTTATCGTATTAAAGAGGATTTGCCTTCAAATGTGGGAGAAATGACGCTGGCACTGGGACAACCTGAAATCCTTCAGGAGGGCGATGATATCACGATCGTTACTTACGGGGCGTGTGTGGATATTGCCCGTGAAGCAATGGAAATGCTTGACAAGGCAGGTGTTTCCTGCGAACTGATTGATGTACAGACACTGCTGCCTTTTGATACCAGCCATTCAATTTTGGAATCTTTGAAGAAAACCAGCCGGATCCTATTTCTTGATGAAGACGTACCCGGAGGCGCCACCGCTTACATGATGCAGGAAGTAATGGAAACCCAGGGCGGATATTATTATTTGGATTCCAAACCCATTACGCTTTCGGCCAAGGCACATCGACCGGCTTATGGTACAGATGGCGATTATTTCTCCAAACCCAATTCGGAAGGTGTTTTTGATGCTGTGTACAGACTCATGAATGAAGTGGATCCGCAGAAATTTGCACTCTATTTTTAGTTAAGAGTTTACTGCACAATTACTTTTTCTCAGGTATTATTGTTTTAGTCATTGCCGGAGTGTTACATTGTTAAATCTCAAATGCAACTCAACGAGGTCCGTGTGCATCTTTGACACGCTCGGATGAGTGCGTAAAATTTTATTTTTATCGAATCAGAACTTGAAAATATCCTGATTGAAGGCGCTCAAAAAGGCGATCGCAGTTGTCAAAAGAAGCTTTACAACCTTTTTTCCGGCAAGATGTACGCGATCTGTCTGCGCTATACCAAGAATACTGATGACGCTCAGGATATGCTCCAGGATGGATTCATGAAAGTTTTTTTGAACCTGAAGAATTTTCGGAGTGAAGGTTCTTTCGAAGGCTGGATAAGACGCATTATGGTCAACACTATATTGGAAAAGTTCCGGAAGGGAAAAGCGATACAGTTTCAGGAAGAGTTGGATTCTGCTGTCATGGCCACCGAATCTTTCGATGTCTTGGATAATATTTCGGTGGAGGAGATCATGAGCATTGTTTCACAACTTGCTCCCGGTTATCGAACGGTTTTTAACCTTTATGCTGTTGATGGATATACACACAAAGAAATAGCCGATGAACTGGGAATATCAGAAGGAACATCCAAATCGCAATTAGCACGGGCAAGAAAAATTATTCAAGAAAATTTGTTGAAGATATCAACTCGATATGAAAAATTCGTACATAAATAATCCTCTTGACGACAAGTTGAGAGAAAAGCTTCAGGAATATGAAGTAGCTCCTCCTCCTGAAGTTTGGGAGACTTTGGAATCACGGCTCAATGCACAGCAGCCGGTAGGTGCCACAAAAAGATATGCGCTTCTATTGCTCATACCTTTGCTAGCACTGCTTGGTACCGGAATATATTTCTGGCAGGCTGATCCGGCCAACGAAACTCAAGACGTTACTGCAATGGCGAAAAGCGCGGAATCGGCTTCCATCTCATCTGCACAAACCCAGGTTGAAGAAGCAGCTCATACAGGAAATGAGCAAGCAGTTGAAACACCCGGAGCAGGCGAAATCAATAATTCACCCGCCAATTCTGCAACTGCCGATAATTTAGCTTCAGCCACTACAGTTTCCGGCCCCGCACAACCTTCAATTCCCGGTTCTCAGGATGGCAATATCGCTGACCGCAATTCAGCCGCAAATAATTCTACCGCAGACAAAATACCTGCAACGGAAAATGAAGAGCTGTTTAATGAAATCCTGCTGTCCAAAATGCCATCACTCATGACGGTGCTGTTCCCCGCTGAGATGGGAGAACTGGATGAGGAATATCCGGAGGAAAAGGAATCAGTCGTGAAGCCTCGCCAGTATCGTCCAAGATTAGGATGGTCAGTGGAGGCATCTTTCACCCCGGCCTTCAGCAGTCGCTTTCTTCAGGAATCGAATGTGCCTGGCGAGGAAATTCCCAATCAAAATCAGATACAGGATCACATGCTGATAGAATACAGGAATGAAATGGAAAAGACCGGTTTCGGTTATTCATTTGATCTTAAGATCGGAAAACGGCTGAATGAAACCTGGATATTGAGAAGTGGAATATCATACATAAGGATGACGGAAAAGGTGGGAAAGACGGAACAATTTGCTACGCCCCAAATGCTATCCAACGATTCTATGGTGGTCCTTAACATAGAGCAAAACATGAGGCAGGGAGCCGCATCCAGAAATTATACTTCGGATGCTTACATGACGCAAACGAATGAATATGTTTTTATTGCAGTGCCTGTAACCTTGCAGTATGAAAAGGGATTTGGCTTGTGGAGATTCTATATGGGAGCAGGTGCTTCAGTGGATTATCTGATTCACGCCAGGACAGAAGTGCTGGATAACTATAGCTGGCCCATTGACCAAAATCGCAGGCTGAGCCCCTTGCCCAGGCTTAACTACAGCCTTATATTGAATGCGGGTCTGGGTTTTGAAGTGTTGCCACATCTTACCCTTACAGGAGAACCTACCTATCGTGTTTCGCTTCGCTCCATACTCCCGGAAGGAAGCTCGCTGCAGCAATATCCTTATATGCTCGGATTTTCTACAGGAGTGAAATATGAATTTTAACATATCGCGGAGAATATTTTGGAAGTAAAAGTTTAATCTTAATTTCTCATTGAAAAGCGTTCACTTCAAGCTGAAAAGTTGAAGCTGCACGCTTTTTTTTGAAGAATGAATTTCTCACGCTTTCAGATCAGCGGATTTTTCATCGGTTACGATTCGCAATGGTATCGGCTGTTTCTCCTGATAAATCTTCATTTCCACAATATCCGAGGGCATTGAAAATCCATTTTTCTGCAACACCAGTTTTACCGAATTCATTGCATTCGAATTAATATCGAATACTGAAATCGTGGTATTGAAGGTATCTACCCAGAAATAGATCTTCAGGTTCACTGTGCTGCTGGCAAGTTCTGCTATTGCTACCACCGGTTTTTTGTCCTTGAGTATGCCTTCGATTTTGTGCAATTCCTCAAGGATGAGCGCCCGTGCAGCGGATACATCGTCTTCAAAGGCAATCCCAATGGTAAAATCATAGCGAATGAATCCATCACGCGTATGGTTTACCAGCGGATTTTTAATGATCATAGAATTTGGGATATAGACATCTTTTCCATCAAATGTTTTTACCTGGGTATGGCGGATGGAGAGGCTTTCGATCTTTCCCAGGCTCTTTTCTACTTCTATCGTATCGCCCACTGCGAAAGGACGGCTGAACGCCAGAATTATCCCCGCCAGGAAATTCTCTCCAATATCTTTAAATGCAAATCCCAGGATCAGGGCAGAGACTCCCGCCCCGGCCATCATGCTGCCTGCAATACCTCCCAGGCCCAGGATCTTTAGCGCTAATGAAAGCCCTACCACTATAATCACTGCCCGGATCATCTGCGAAATGAATTTATCAAGCAACGGGTTTTCAGCCCGCCCAAAGAATTTCTTGCGCAGAAAAGTGCTTAATTTTCTTCCGATAAAGATGGATAGAGCTAAGATAAACAGGGCCAGCAAAAGGTCTGGGATGAGCAGAATGAGCTCTGCCCAGTAAACTTCCAATTTGTTTCTAAGTGCTTCAACCATGAGTTTTAAATTTTATTTTTTCGCATCTGTGACAGGTGGATAAAACTTCCTGTTCACGCTTTGTTGTTTAAAGGCAATTGAGATCAGCAGGGATTATGGATTTTTATTAAGAAATAAGTGAAAAAAATGAAACCGGTGTTTTTGATTTTATCAGTTCTGTTTCTTTTTCAATGTTCATATACCAAAAAGGTAGACATCGATTTCAAAGAGGCAGGAGAAGATGTTTCGCATGAGGCATGGAGCGAATTGTTACAAAAACATTTGAAATCCGGATTTATGGATTACGAAGGAATGCAGGAAAGGCGGCAGGAACTACAGGCATATCTTGAATACCTGGGCAACAATCCGCCCCACCGCGAGGAATGGACGCAGGAGGAACAGATCGCTTATTGGATCAATCTTTATAATGCCGCCACGGTGGAGCTGGTATTGCGGCATTACCCGGTGGAAAGTATAAAAGACATAGGTTCCAAAATCGCGGTACCTTTTGTAAATACTCCTTTTGATATTTCTTTCATCAAAGTGGGAGAGAAGGAATTGAGCCTTAACAATATTGAGCACGGAATTCTTCGGAAATACTGGGAGGAGCCGCGGATCCACTTTGCCATCAACTGTGCATCGTTCTCATGTCCGGCACTCAGAAATGAGGCCTATAACGGAGAGACGCTAAACAGGCAACTGGATGAACAAACCCGCAGATTTTTACAAAATGATCAGTTAAACAGGATTAATCCTGAAGCACCACAGGTATCGCAAATATTCAGTTGGTTCAGTGGCGATTTTAAAAAGAAGAGTGGAACTGTGATTAATTTTATAAATCAATATTCAAAAATCAGGATTAAAGAAAATGCTGACTTGGAATATATAGACTATGACTGGCGGCTGAATGATGCGGCAGACTTTGCAGAAAAATAAAAAAACGGCATAGCGCAAGCTCAACGTTAACAATTACTTAATGGGTTAAGAAATTTTTAAACTACGTGTCGGAAGTAATTTTGACGCAAAAAGGAGAAAACATGGAGCACACACCGCCAAAGATACTTGTAGTAGATGATGAGCCGGATATTCTGGAGTTCATTGGCTATAATCTGAAAAAGGAAGGCTATGAAGTATCAACGGCTGTTGACGGGCTGGATGCTTTAAAGAAAGCTCACCAGCACCAGCCTGATCTCATTTTGCTGGACATTATGATGCCGAAATTAGATGGCATTGCCGTTTGCCAGGAACTTCGGGGTGATCCGCAGTTTAAGAAAACGTTAATTGTCTTTCTCACGGCCCTGGGCGATGAGCAGTCTGAGATCAAAGGGCTGAATACCGGAGCAGACGACTACGTATCCAAACCTATAAAGCCCAAACTATTGCTGACCCGGATCAGCGCGCTGCTGAGGCGCGGACAAAAGGATGATATTTCGATGCATATCCATGTCGGAGATCTCCACATTGACAGAGAACGCCACAACGTTCGCTACAAAGACCAGGAATTTTCTATGCCCAGAAAAGAGTTTGAACTCCTGAGTCTGTTGGCCTCCCAGCCTGGTAAGGTATTTAACCGCGATGAGATCATGACGAAGGTTTGGGGAAATGACGTGATTGTGGGAGACCGGACAATTGACGTCCATGTGCGCAAGCTCCGCCAGAAGCTGGGAGACGAAACCATTAAAACCATAAAGGGTATTGGCTACAAATTCGAACCCTGATGAAGAATCCTGCACCCAGGGTACTCGCCATTGTTAGTGCTGTCGTGGTGGCGACCGTCTCGTCAGTTGTGTATTTACTGCTGGAAGGCGATGTGCTGAAATCCCTGGTTATTTTCCTGAGCACTGCCGTGGCTGCCGGGCTGGTTTTCTACTTCACGCTGGAAAACTTTATTTACCGAAAGATCAAGGTCATTTACAAAAACATCCACAGCTTAAAGGCGCCCGGCAATAATGAACGGATAAAAGACATGATGCAAACCGATCCGGTGGCAGAGGTGGAGCAGGAGGTAATTGATTGGGCCAGAGGACAGCAAGATGAAATTGCTCACCTCAAGCAACTTGCCCGCTTCCGCAAGGAGTTTCTCAGTAATGTATCGCATGAGTTAAAGACGCCTATTTTTAATATTCAGGGCTATTTGCATACGTTGTTGGACGGGGCAATGGAAGACGAGGAATTTAATCGCAGGTTTCTGGAAAAAGCGGCCCTCAACACCAGACGGTTGGAAGACCTTGTCCGCGAACTTGAAACAATTTCACAGCTCGAATCAGGAAAACTGGAACTCGAATGGGTAAAGTTCGATATGTATTCTTTGGTAAAGGATGTATTCGATTCACTTGACCTCAAGGCAAAGGACAAGAATATCAGCTTTAGTTTTAAAGACGGGGCCAATCCGGGCTTTTATGTATATGCGGATAAGGATAAGATCCGGCAGGTGCTGGTAAACCTGATGCTCAATTCAATTAATTACGGAAAGGAAAACGGAAATACCACGGTAGGATTTTATGATATGGATGAACACCTATTGGTAGAAGTAACCGATGATGGGATCGGGATTGAAAAAGAGCACCTCCCGCGGCTGTTCGAGCGATTTTACAGAGTGGATAAAAGCCGGTCGCGAGACCAGGGTGGAACGGGCCTCGGCCTTTCCATTGTGAAACATATTATGGAATCTCACCAGCAAACAATCCACGTGCGCAGCCGTAAAGGTATCGGAACTACTTTTGGATTTACAGTGAAAAAGGCGACAGCTTAGGAATGCCTCTCTTTTCGGGGATTTTCAATTTTCCCTCACAGCCAGTGTAACGTTTTCCTTGTGGCGTTCCACGTTTCCATCTAAATCGAATATTTCAATATAAAGAATATAAACGCCTTTGGCTGCGCGTCTGCCGTCATTCGTAACTCCGTCCCAGGTTATTGTACCTTCAGTGCCACCCAGTAAATTTTCCGCGAGTTCTTTTATTGGCCTTCCATTAAGATCATAAATATTAACATTTATAACCTGGCCCGGCCCGGCAAAACTGAATCTGATTTTCAGCAAATCCTGAAATCCGTCAAGGTCAGGAGAAAAAACTGGCGGATCAATTGTGTAGGGTTTGCTGGCCGGTTGGCGATGCTTGAACTGCGAATTCCGGAAGGTGGGTGTGGCATATGCGGCTGTGGCGGCTGCACTAAACCAATTCGAGGCATCCTGCGAAGGGCCATCAGGATCTATACGCTCAAGTGATACTCCATTTTCATCCTTCAGCAGGGCATAGTGCATATCGTGGTTGTAGCTGAATTGGTCTATCCGTAGCCCTTGCCTGTTTAGCACAACCACAGTTCCTTCAGCATCCGGCATGGATGGGAGGGAATTGAGCCTGAGCATCTTTGGCGGGTAAGGAACGTTGTGGTATTCCTTCACTATTTCCGGATCGGTCGTCAGTACTACATATTCTCCCGGGAAAAGCAGATAGCCCTGGAGGGTGATCTCTTTGGGATCCTCAATGTCAAGTTCGTCATCAAGAGAAGAAACCAGAAGGCTCTTCAGGTCAATGATCTTTTTGCTCCGGTTGTACAATTCCACAAAGTCAACTCCGCCAGATCGTGGATTGAAAAGGAGTTCGTTTAACACCAAGTCCAGGCTGTCTGCCGGTTCCGGTAGTCCGGTCGTGCTGGTATTCTGAACCATTTCATTGCCTGCGCAATCTCTCCCGTCCGTTACAGTCAGCTCATAGATTTGATTCCGTTCCAGATGAGTTGCGAAGGTTATTACCTGCGAAATGAATAAATCCGGCTGCGGCTCTACGGCTACGGGATTTCCCATGTAGGGTGACAATTCAAAAGATCCCGCAGAAAAGGATTCCGGATTCATGGGTTCTGTAAAGATCACTTCCAATGTAACCGAATCCCTGACAGTAATGCGCAGCACATCGGGATCCGAAACATCTGGGTTGTGGTCCTCAACGGAATTTGCAGTACCTGGCGTTCCTCCACGAGGATCTGTGGATCCCCGCCAGTTCTCTTTACCGCCACAAGGATTGTCTTTATCAATCATCTCAAGTGACCAGCCTCCGTCTTCTTTCAGTCCGTCTTTTATCCATCCAGCCTGGTATGCCACGGCAAGTACCACTTTTCCTGTGGAATCAGCGATTACCAGAGAATCACCTGCATTATTTAATAATGGAAAACTGACAAGACCAGAAACCGGTAGCTCTCCGGGAAATTTATCTTCAGTGCTCTTTTGTGTGAGGATCAGGAAACTGTCAGGTAGCAGAAGGAAGTCCGGCAGCACGGCTTCATCTGAAGGGTCAGATAATGTCCAGCCTTTAAGGGAAATTGGTTTATCTGAGCGGTTTAATAATTCTACATATTCTGCTTCAGGCAGTCCAGCCGGAGGATCTGGTTTGAACATGATCTCATGTATCAGAATATCATATAATTCAGCAGGTTTGGGTATATGATAGGAAAAATTAAATTCCAGGGTATCGGTCAGGACATTTCCTTCGCAATCTGAAGTGCCGCTGATCAAGAGCCGGTAAGGAATTCCGTCATCCAGTGGCTGGGCGAAAACAATATACACCGGATTGAAACCAGGCTGGAGCGCCCAGGCATCAGCTATTGCAGCACTGCCAGCCGAGAAGTAAGCCGAACCAAGACCTGCGCTGTCCAAGTCTTCAGAAAACTGAACCCTGAGCGATATTGAATCCAGCACTTCAACGGACACCGGACTGGGAACAGTCGTATCTTTTGTTGCATCTAAAACAGAATTCATGGTTCCGGGTGTGCCGCCAGCCGGATGCACGGCAGCGCGCCAATTGGCATTACCTCCACATGAAGTGTAAGGATTTATTCTTTCCAGAGTCCATCCTCCATCTTCTTTAGATTCGTCATGGTACCATTCCGTGTCGTAAGTGATACGCTCCATGATCTCACCTGTGGCATCCCGGATTACAATATCATCACCCGTATTATTTAAAGTAGGAAAACCCGACAAGCCAGCAGTTCTCCCGAAAGGCTGAAACTGAGCATCGTTAGAAGTTGTAGTAAGGATAAGAAAGCTGTCCGGTTGCAGAACGATCTCAGGAAGACTGGCAGTGGAAGTGCCGTCAGAAATGGACCACCCGTTGAGGTTGGCGGCAAAAGCTGATGCATTGAAAAGTTCCGCAAACTCGGCCTCCGGCAGTCCAATCTTTGGCGTAAAATCAGGAAACAATTCATTGAGCACGATATCACCCGGTTCCGGAAGGAAAAAGAAAAATGTGGCTGTATCAGCAGATAGAATATTACCGGATAAATCCTTTATTCCATTGACAATTAGTTCGTAAGAATTTTTATTTACAAGCGGCTGGGGAAATTGAAGTTCTACACCTGTTCCGTCAGTTTCCAGTGAGGCTGAAGTTGCGGAGCCGTTACCCGGAATCCGAAAGTTGGTCGCAGTAACTGTGGCCGGATCCAACTGCTCAGAGAAATGAGCAAGGATGGTTGTAGCATTCCGGGCAACAGCGCTAAGAATTTCTGGTGCATCCTTATCAATTCGCTCCGGCCCGGCATAAACTTCATCAAGATAAAATTTTGTGGCGTTTGAAGTTGTGTAATCGCACACCCAGCCAAACCATGCCGTGGAAGTATAGGTATTGTCTAATGCGTCTCCTTCCTTTACGTAGGCTATTGTTCCGGTGGTATCCGAGAAGAGTTCCCAGTTTCCCAAATGGTCGCGGACTACTTTTATCCGCAGTTCATTGCTGCTCCCCGCAGCCCGGCCATCGGCTCCGTGAATAATTGTGGTGAAAGTATTGCCATCCTGCCGTACCAGGTCAATTGCGTCATTGCTTCCGTTTTCCCCGATCTTTATAAGATATCCGTTCAGGCCGGACTTCAGATCCTGCTGATCGCTTACCAGATAAATACTCACATTGTTTTGATTGGAAGGAGAAAAATTCAGATTCAGCCAGAAGTTCCACTCTATGCTGTCAATCAGAGTGCTGGGCGTAGCAAGAAAGGAGCTGCCTGAACCGGAGGAAGACAGTTGCAGCCGCTTCTCGTTATTCACTTGGAAATTGGCTACATCTCCGGTCCAGGCAGGGTTGGATGTAAAATTTTCATCGGTAAAAGAATCTGTTATTTGAGCAAATACGGAAATGTTTAATAACAGGATGGCGGGTAGTATAAAATGCTTCATAAGCGAAAAGTATAAAATTTTTTCTTTTGAAAGATCATTCCTGTGATTTTGAGAATGTTGAAGGTTATCCTGAACCTTCTTCCTGGCGTTTTCGCTTCCTCTGGAATTGGCCGTGCATCGTCCTACCTTTGCAATTACGTTTGAATTCTAAAATTTTCTGAGTGATGAAAATCGCAATAATTGGTGCTACCGGACTGGTAGGACGTAAAATGATGCAGGTGCTGGATGAATCAGGATTGCCGGTAGATGAACTTTACCTGGCAGCATCTGAAAGATCAAAGGGCTCAAAAATTACTTTTCAGGGCCGTGAGCTGATCCTGGAAACGATTGGCGAAGTTCTTAACAGGAAACCTGATGCTGCCTTGTTTTCGGCTGGTGGAGATATTTCAATGGAGTGGGCTGAGAAATTTGCAGATGCGGGCGTTAAGGTGATTGACAATTCATCAGCATGGAGAATGCATCCTGAAATAAAACTTATTGTGCCGGAGATCAATGGTTTTGATTTGACTCCCGAAGATAAGATCATTGCCAATCCTAACTGCTCTACCATTCAACTCGTTATGGTGCTGAATCCGTTGCACGAAAGGTATGGAATAAAACGAGTGCTGGTTTCCACTTATCAGTCTGTGTCGGGCAGCGGCAACAAGGGGATTGGCCAAATGATGGATGAGCGCACCGGCACAGAAGGGAAAAAAGCGTATCCTCATACAATTGACCAAAACTGCCTGCCCCATTGCGATGCGTTTACTGAGAATGGCTACACCCGCGAAGAAATGAAACTGATGAATGAAAGCCGCAAGATCCTGAAACTTCCCGCTCTGAAACTGTCTGCGACTGCTGTACGCGTTCCTGTTCAGGGCGGACATTCTGAGAGTGTAAATATTGAATTTGAAAATAAGCCTGATGTTGATGAAATACGGGAAATTCTCAGCCAGTCTGCAGGAGTGATCGTACAGGATGATCCCGGAAAAAACCTTTATCCAATGCCGCTGCTGGCCAAAGACCAGAATGAAGTTTTTGTGGGTCGCATCCGGGCCGATCTCAGTAACGAAAACGCGATCAACCTATGGATCGTGGCGGACAACATTCGCAAAGGGGCTGCTACCAATGCCGTTCAAATCCTGGGATTGCTTATGCATTGCGGCTTTCTCGAAAAAGATCAGGTGTCGCAATAGCGAAAAATAATTTTGAACATCGAAGAAATGTTGCCGGGCTATACCCGGTCCCAACTGGCACTGAGAAATGGGCAGGACAGACAGGAAGTGTGGGTGGCCTATCGTGGGATTATTTATGACGTGAGCCGGAGCCGACTTTGGTTCACCGGCAATCATTATGAGCATTGGGCAGGACAGGACCTGACCGATGAACTTCCGGATGCTCCGCACACGGAAACGGTTTTTGACAAATTTGACCCTGTAGGAAGATTGATTTAGAAAACCTTGTCCAGCCAACTGAACAGGAGCACCAACACCGGCAGCACCACCACCCCGCCATCCAGCCAAAAGGTATAATACTGCTCTGGCCGCTTTGGCTTCCATTTAATTATAGCAAGATAAACGGCTGCTATAATTTGCGGCAGGGCAAGAGCAAAGAATTCATGGCCGAACTGCAGCACCACCAGAACCGCGAAAAGGATGAGCATCAACAAGGCCATCAGCAACGTGAGGCGGATGCCTATTCTGCCCGGTACAGTCCTCACTTTTGCCAATTCATCAGGATGCAGATCACGAATATCAAAAGGCAGGCTTAGCGCAAAAATGAACAGGAAATGCTGACTCCACAGGGAGAACACTTCACCATTAATAAACTCGGGATCGTTATTTAATATCGGAACTATTGTGGTGGAAGTGCTCCAGACAAAGGCTATCAGGAATATTTTCAGCAAACCTATTTGCTTTAGCCTCATCGTTTTTGCCTTGACGATTGGAATGGAATACGCTACGGAAATGAAAGCCAGCACCGCAAGCACGATCAGTGCTTCCGTATTAAGAAACCATGCACCCGCAGCCATCAGAGGAACTGACGCGAACATTATAGTCCTGAGCACCTGACTATTTTTCCGAAGCCAAATGTGGCGAATAGTAAATATGTCCGTATCTGCGGAATAAATTCTATCGAAATTATATATGAATAATATGGATCCAAATAACAGCATCAGGTAAAATACGTCTGTACTTTGAAAGGAAATTTTCAGCAGCGCGAAAGTTGAGAAACCAAGCAGGGCCCCGCCTGTAGCAATAAAAAAATTTCCAAATATTAAAGTCCTGATAATTGAAGAGAACGCAGGTTTGCGAAAATTTTCTTTATTAAACATTCATGCAGGAAGGTTATGGTTTAAATTTTAAATTTAACTAACTTGAATGCCTCATTGTGGTTCCGTTTGGGCAAAGAATGGAGGGTTTTTTGATAAACGGGCCAATCCATGAAAATACCTCGTTTTCCAGTTTGAAAAAACTGCTCTTTGAAGCCCTTTAATAAATTAATTGTAAACAAAAGAAAGTAAGGTAAAAAAATGATAGCAGAGCAAAAGGCAGAAGATATTTTAAAAGACTTCTTTGGATTTGATTCCTTCAAGGGCAACCAAAAAGAAATTGTTGACAGCGTTATTGCGGGCAGAGACACATTTGTGATAATGCCTACGGGAGGAGGTAAAAGCCTTTGTTACCAGCTTCCTGCGATAATGAGCGAAGGCACGGCCATCATCATTTCACCGCTTATCGCCCTGATGAAAAACCAGGTAGACCTGATTCAGGCATTTGGCAGCAAAACCGGAGTGGCGCATTTCATGAATTCGTCTCTCACGAAAAAACAGACAGATAAGGTAAAAGAGGATGTTTTATCAGGCAATACCAAAATGTTGTATATCGCTCCTGAATCACTCACAAAGGAAGAAACGGTAAATTTTATTAATCAGGTCAAGGTTCCATTTGTAGCGGTGGATGAAGCCCATTGTATTTCTGAGTGGGGCCATGACTTCAGGCCTGAATACAGAAGGATCAGGCAAATAGTGGATGCTATTGGTGGTGCTCCGGTCATTGCTCTCACGGCATCAGCCACTCCCAAAGTGCAGGAGGACATTCTGAAAAATTTGAAGATGCAGAATGCCAATGTATTTTATGCATCTTTTAATCGCCCCAATCTCTATTATACCGTCAGGCCCAAACCTACCCGGCAGCAAGCGGTAAAAGAACTGACTTCTATTCTTTCAAAAAATAAAGGGAAATCTGCGATCGTATACTGCCTGAGCCGGAAAACCGTGGAGGAATTGGCCGAGACCCTGAAGATCAATGGGATCAATGCGCTTCCCTATCATGCCGGTATGGATGCCAGTACGCGTACCCGCCATCAGGACCGGTTCCTCATGGAAGATGTGGACGTGATCGTGGCGACCATTGCCTTCGGAATGGGAATAGACAAACCGGACGTACGTTTCGTGGTCCACTTCGATGTACCCAAAAGCCTGGAAAGCTATTATCAGGAAACCGGGCGCGGAGGCCGCGATGGTATCATCTGCGAGTGCGTGCTGTATTACAATAATGCGGATCTGTCAAAGCTGGAAAAATTTCTTAAAGATAAACCGGTCGCAGAACGGGAAGTAGGGACGCTACTCCTGAATGAAATGGCATCCTTTTCTGAAAGCAGTGCTTGCCGCAGAAAGGCGCTCCTGCATTATTTCGGGGAGGAGTTTGATGCTGACGATTGCCACAAGATGTGCGACAATTGCCGTAATCCAAGAGAAAGGTTTGATGCCAAGAAAGAGATGAAGCTTGTGCTTCAATCCGTCAAAATGCTTGAAGATCAATTCCAGCCTGATCATATCATTGATTTCCTGAGAGGAGAGAAGTCTGATCAGATCATAAAGAGACGCAATGATGAACTGGAACTTTTTGGAGAGGGAGAAGGAAAGGACCGGAACTTCTGGAGATCCATCGTAAGGCACGCCACGCTGGAAGGCTATCTGAAAAAGGACATTGAAAGCTACGGCAAATTGTCTTTAACTGAAGAAGGTGAAAAATACCTTAAAAAACCCACAACCTTCATGATGAGTGAGGATGTGAATTTTGAAGATGCGCCCGTGGTTGACGAGCCGGAAGGTGGAATTGGCTATGATGAAACCCTCTTCAACCTGCTGAAGGACGTGAGGAAAATCGTGGCAAAAGACAAGAAAGTTCCGCCATATATCGTGTTCCAGGATCCTTCATTGGAGGAAATGGCGATCAAATATCCTATTTCTCAGAAGGAGCTTTCACAGATCGTAGGAGTGAGTGTCGGCAAAGCTGCTAAATACGGAACCAAATTCCTGGAAGTGATCAGCAACTATGTGGAAGAAAATGACATTGACCGGCCAGATGACTTTGTTGTAAAATCGGTTCCCAATAAATCCGCGAACAAAGTTTATATCATTCAGAATATTGATAAGAAGATGAACCTTGATGACATTGCACGCTCCAAGGGGATGACCATGGTGGAATTGATGGAAGAAATTGAGAACATCGTTTATTCCGGTACAAAGCTGAATTTGGATTACTATATTAATGATATCCTGGATGAAGAGTATCAGGAAGAGGTTTTCGATTATTTCCGTACTTCAGAAAGCAGCTCTCTTGAAAAGGCATTGCAGGATTTGGGAACAGATGTTTATACACTCGAAGAAATCCAGTTGATGCACATTAAATTTATCTCGGAAATGGCCAATTAAAACGGCCCCAGGATTTATATAAATAGAAGCCCTTCCACAGTAATGTGGCTGGGCTTTTTACTTATTTGTTCTTAATCTTTTTAATATCAATGGTTCCTTCGCGTCTGAGCCTTAAGGTAAGATCGCCTACAGCCTCTACATCAGAGGTAACACTGAGTGTTGCCCAGAATTTATAATCAGGTTTTGAACCCAGCAGCACTTTCAGGCTGGTCCATCCGGCCCTTGCCGGTTTTATATTTACCGGTAATTCCAGAAATGCAAGGTCGTGACCATCCACCCGTTGTTTTTGCGTTGCGGTTTCCTCTGCCATCAATTCATCTTTCACATCCAGGCGATAGCTAACCCTGTGAATGGTCAGGCCAAAATTGTTCTCATTCACTACCTGGAGCGTGAGCATGATTTCAGTTGTATCGAAAGCGAATTTTGTCAGCTTCCAGCTATCAAGCGTTATCTCTGGAGGCCGCAGCACCCGGATGCGCCTGTCAATATTAAAGCGCACTAATAATTTGTTCTGCATCTTTAGTGCAGCGTAGCCAGCGAGGTTCACCCACATGCTGTCCTGGTCTTCTTTACTTTTTAGCAACGCCCTGAATTTAGTCAGGTGCAAAGCAGCAGGAACAATCACTTCCTGGCCTTTTTCTCCAAGTTTGACCTCCTTTTGTTTTTCTACCACAAGGAATTCCAGTTCATCAGATTGTAGCCTCATTTCAAGACTGTCAATCTCTGTATCGCCTGGAAGGTCCTTAAGCAGGTTTAGTTGCAATGCTATATCGGCTACCTTCTCTTCTTCTCCCAGCAAGTCAATATCCGCTGAATGTATGGCAAGAGCAGGTTCGTTTGACATATTAAAATCCCGGGAGGTGCCAAATTCCAGTTCGCGCGTTCCAATGATTGGAAATTTTGTGAAAAGGTGAAATCGCACCCTTACAGCATTTCCTTCGGGTCGTTTTGCCTCCTCATATTGTGCAAGGCTCAAACGTAAAGGAACTGGAACCGAAGTTCTGTCATTTGATTCCAGCATGATCTCATCCAATTGTTGCCCAGCCGCAAGCAGTGTATCGTTCATTATAATTTCGTATTTAATGCTGTCGAACTGCACATCGAAAGGCAGAAAATTATTTAATGATACATAAAAGCGCAGGGTCGCCATCTCAGGCGAATCTTCCCGTATTTCAACATAAACCGAATCCACTGTAGGCTTTATTTCGGCATTTAAATCCACACTTTTGAGCCACCCTGCCACTATTCCCACACCAACTGCCAAAAGAATCAAAACAAGCAGTGCAATACCCCATTTGCGATTTTTAGAAGAACCTCCGGACATATATTTAAAAAATTAGAGAACCATGAAATGCCGACCAATGAACGCCACCAGCGGGCTCTTGTTCGGCTCAAAGGTTCATCGTTTTGCAATTCTTATATCTTTGCCCGCCTTCAATAAAGCATCAAATGGCGAAGTATGTAGCAATTCTTGATCTTGGCACCAACACCTTTCATTTATTGGTAGTGAGAGAACTGCCCGATTTAGGATTTGAGGTGGTGGAACGTCTTCAGGCTGCAGTAAAGCTGGGTGAAGGTGGGATGATGAACAACCTCATCACGGAAGGCGGAATTAAACGGGGGCTCCAAACCATAGAAAAAGTGAAACGCGTCCTCAACCGATATCCAGGTGCTGCGTTCATTGCGATAGGTACTTCCATGCTCAGGGAGGCCACTAATTCCGACAGTTTTATAGCAAGGGCTGAGGAAGTTCTTGACGCAGAGATTCGCGTGATTTCGGGTGATAAAGAGGCAGAATATATTGCGCACGGGGTTCGGCAGGCTGTGGCATTTGAAAAGAAACCGGCACTCATCATGGATATTGGTGGCGGTAGCGTGGAATTCATCATTGCTAACGACACCGACATATTCTGGAAAAGAAGCTACGAAACAGGTGCCGCCCGTCTCAAAGAGAAATTTAGTTTGAAAGCGCCTGTTTCAAAACAGCAGGTGGAATTAATATGTAAATTCCTGGATGACGAACTTGGAGAATTATTTGAAAAAACGAAGGAATATAATATAGACACATTGGCCGGGGCTGCGGGTTCCTTCGAAACTTTAGCCCAGGTTGACAGAATTCGTTACGGACTGGTTGATATTCCGGTTACCCACGCTATTGACATGGAACATTTTCAAGCCATCTACAATAAGATTCTTTCCAGTACGCACAAAGAGATCATTGAAATTCCGGGAATGGTAGCCTTCCGGGCAGATATGATCTCTGCAGCACTTATCACTACGGATTACGTGGTGAGGAAGGCCGGAATTAAGACCATGATATTTTCTGATTATTCTATGAAAGAGGGAGTTTTATACGTTGAACTGCACAAACGCCTGCATCATTAATGACAAAGGAAATTGAATTTAATGATTTTCTGAAAGTGGATATCAGGGTAGGTCAAATTGTAGAAGCCCTTCCGTTTCCGGAAGCCAGGAAACCTTCATTTAAGCTGGTTATTGACCTGGGACCACTCGGCCTGAAAAAATCCTGCGCGCAGCTTACGCGCCATTATACCGCAGAAAAGCTCATCGGAAAGCAGGTGCTTTGCGTGGTGAATTTTCCTCCCCGGCAGATCGGACCGGCCATGAGCGAAGTTCTCACTCTGGGCGTTCCGGATGAAGAAAATGAACCTGTACTTTTATCTCCTGATTTGAATGTGCCAACCGGAGGGCGATTATATTGATTCAACGGTTATATGTTGAATAAAAAAACAGATGGTGCCCGGAAGTTAAACTACTGCAACAATTGATTGTTAGCCCTTGAAACATTTATTCTTTTCAACATTAAAATAAGAAAATCATGTCTTTCGAACTTCCAAAATTACCTTATGATTACAATGCACTGGAACCGCATATTGATGGTGAAACCATGAAAATTCATCATACGAAGCATCACCAGGCTTACACTGATAAACTGAACGCAGCCCTGGAAGGCACCGGTAATGAGAATAAAGAAATTGAGGACATTCTCACCAATATCTCAAAGTATCCTGCCGCTGTGCGGAATAACGGTGGCGGATTTTACAACCACCGGCTGTTCTGGAATATTATGGCTCCCAATGCTGGCGGAGAACCTCAGGGAGAATTGGCTGATGCCATTAAAAGTGCATTTGGTTCTTTTGATGACTTTAAGAAGAAATTCAGTGATGCTGCGGCCACTCAGTTTGGTTCAGGCTGGGCATGGCTGGTAGTAGACGGTGGCAAGCTGAAAGTAGGCTCCACTCCGAATCAGGATAATCCCCTCATGGATGTAGTGGATTTGAATGGCACCCCCATTCTGGGACTGGACGTTTGGGAGCATGCCTATTATCTCAAATACCAGAACAAGCGCCCTGACTACATCAATGCCTGGTGGAACGTGGTAAACTGGAATGAAGTGAATAAAAAATTTAAAGAAGCAAAATAATCTTCCTGTAAATTTTCCTTAATAAAAAAAGCCTCAGCATGTTGAGGCTTTTTTTTTCCAAAATATCACGTAATAACAGTCAGGTCATTTTTTTTCAAATTCGTATTCTTCGCCACCCTCCGCTTCTATCCACAGTTCCTTGCTGGTAAGCCGCAAAATTTCCCATTCGGTTTTGCCTCCACCATCATCAAAGTCCAATTCGATATTCTCTTTATTATCTTCAAATTCCCACTCACCGGTCACCTCGTAATCGTAGGTCCCTGAGTAGCCGGGATATGAGTAAGTAATTTCCAAAAGGAGTTCGAAATCTCCATCCTTTTCAAATTCAATAATCATATTGACTTCTCCGAAGGGAGAAGTAATGGGTTTCTCAAGTTCCCATTCTCCGACCAGCCTGGCTTTCTTGCTTTTGAGGCTGATCCTTGGCCCATCCTCATATTTTTTGCAGGACTGAACATTGAAAAGAATAGCCGCAGAAGCAATTGCGGCTAAAGAGAATTTGTGCGTGCGGTTAAGTTCCATAGCTTTATTTTTAAATGATTGGAATGCCAAAAATAGATTATTTATTTAAAAAAAGCTACCAAAAATTTGATTGTGAATTTTCATCTTGCTGAAGATAAGGCAATGAGAAGTGTTTTCTTTAAATTCACGGCACGGAGTGGAGATTCAGTTGCTGAGTGACCTTAAGTACCGGAGTTATCTACAAAAAGCAAGAATTTCACGCATAAATATACTACCGGATCAGCGTAATGGTGCCGTGCACTGATCCAATGCGAGTGCTTTTAAGAAGATAATAATAAGCTCCTTCGGGTAGCGGTGTGCCGTTAAAAGTACCGTCCCAACGGGGTTCCTGGTTCTGTATTTCATACACTTTCTCCCCCCAGCGATTGAAAATGGAAAGGTCTATATCCTCGCAACTGTAATTGATTCCCTTCACGGTAAAATAACTGTTAAGATCATCTCCGGCATTGGGCGTAAAAACATTGGGAACGAAGATCTCTTCATATGAATCTTCCACAACTACCACATTCAGCGTAACGGTATCCTCGCAAGCTGTGCCCTTATTCAGTATGAGGCTCACAGGATAAGAACCCGGTTCAGTGAAGAAATACCCGGGATTATCCTCTTCGCTGGTGGAGCCATCAGGGAATATCCAGTATTTATCAGATTCTGATCCGGAAATATCCTCAAATGTATATTCAAATACGCAGGAGTCTAAGCTCCAGGTAAAATCCGGAAGCGGTATTTCAAGGTCAATCTTAAAGATCGCGTTGTTGCAATTGCTGCTGTTATTGGTATTTGACCATACCCCGGGCGTTGTGGGGAAATTGTCATCACCACCGCATCCTGCACACACGGACTGGTAAACAATGGCATTCTTATCAAACCTGCTTGTGCCGCCATCCACATGTTCATCGCTGTTTGGGCTGCCCCAGTAAGTAGCATAGAGCAGGCTTTCCATTTCCCGCGACCACACAGCGAGGTAAAAGTCAGAACCGTCAGTAGACTTTTGAAAAGCATCATCCGTGAGACGAAGGCCACTTATATCACCCCCTGGCCCGAAGGGTGGACTATTGGTGTTACCACCCCAGCCTGAAAAATATAGCCGTTCACATTTATCCACCAAAAATGCGGATGGCGAAAGAAGGGCTTTTCCGCTTCCATTGCCAAACAAGGTAGAGTAGATAATGTCCGTCAGCGAGCCATTTATCTTGGTGATGAACTGGCCGCTGTTGTCGTCAATATATTGGGTATTATGAACCGGAAATGCTCCGGGGCCATCTGTCTGTCCGGCAATATAGATATTACCGGATATATCCTGCTGAATAAAATATGCCTGATCATAACTCGATGTTCCTAAAAAAGTACCGTGTAAAATGGACGTTCCATCTGCGTCAATATGGCAAACAAAGGCATCGGCCTCGCCCCCTCTATTCGCATCCTGATAGGCCGAAGTAACCTGGAAAAGAGACGAACTTTCCGTTCCTCCACAAACGTAAACACTATGATCTTCCGAAACCGTGATTCCGAAAGCTGCATCATCTCCTTCTCCGCCAAGAAAAGAACTCCATAGCAGGGAAGAGAGATCATCACTAAGTTTGAAAATACAGCCATCCTGATTATCACCGCCAAAAGCCGGTTGAAAGGCGTTTGAGCTAACCGGAAAATCTTCAGACTGAGTACATGTCGCCACGAAAACGGAATTGTCAGTATCTGCAATCACTTCTCCTCTGAAGTCATCACCATAGTTCTGTTTCAGTGGAATTAGGTTCAATCCTGCTGAATCATATTTATGATTAAGACCGTCTTCACCTGCTCCGCCAACATAAGTTCCGGCCAGGAGATTTGTGCCATCTTCTGAAAACTTAACCACATAAATATCATGCGCACCATTGAAACTGGTATCGTAAGCTGAGGGTGTAACCGGAAAATCAGGCGATCCCGTATTTCCGAAAACGATCAGTTCATTTTTGTTATTCACCACCATGCTGTGCGGGTCTTCGTTATGTGAACCACCCAGATAGGTGGCAAACAGCAATTGTGTGCCATCCGGGGAATATTTCAGGATGCCGACATCCCTGTCCTCTCCAAAGCCGGTGGAAACAGGTTCCGGAACGCCACCCTGGAATGTGGTTTCAAATGCACCGGTGGTGGCAGGAAATTGCGGCCCGAAGGCTGTTCCTCCTGAATAAGCATTGCCCTGCTGATCAAAGGTGGCGGTGTAGCCGAAGTTATCAGCATTGGAGCCTGAATACGTGGAAAAAATCACTTCGGGATCTATATACAGCAGGAGGTTGGGATCATATCCTTCAGCGAATGAAAAACCAACCTGATTGCCTTCAAGCTGCCATTTTACGGATACTGTCTTTTTCTTTCCATTGCTGATCTGCCATGCCTCAGGAGCTGATTCTTTAAGCTTTCCAAGTGAAGTCTGGATTACCAGTTCACCGTTTTCAAGATTAAGATCATCTGCTCCTGAATAAGCCATTTTTATTGAAGCCGGGTTGCCTCCGGGATGTACGATAAAGTTATATTTCAAACCGTCATTTTTTCCTAAAAGCTCCAAATCCACTTTAGGATAAATATCTTTTACAACCAGGGTTTGATAGCCATAAAGCCGCGAAACCCATGTTTCCGGATTTTTTTCTAAAAAGTAATTATAGTAAAAAGAGGTAGGATCCGATTCGGTAATTACAGGTTGAGCATTGGCGCCTTCAAAATTCACTTGCACAGCATGATGGCTTACTTTTCCATCGGTAGCGCTTCCGTGGTGTATATCATGAATTTTTTCAAAATCTGTCAAACAATAAATGAAGCGGTTCTGCGAGAGGTAGAACATTCCGCCAGGAATTTTAGCCCTGTAAGCGAAAGGTTCTGGCCACTGATTCTTGTTGGCTACGAAGTGAACCTGACTGATAACGCTGCCTGGTAAAAGAACCAGAAGCGCAAAAATGGGCAGCAGTTTAAGAGAGAATAGGCGTTGTATAAAAGCCATGTTGAGGATTACCATCAGTCAAATCTACCGAACTAACACAATTTGAGTTCCAAGATGTCTCCTGCCTTGCTATTTTTGCCCCTCATTTAAAAACCCGAAGCCATGTTATCTTTATACCAGATCAGGGTAAAATCCGAAGAAATAGCCGCAGCCCTTGAGAAACGAAATTTTCCAGGGAAGGTAAGCATTGCAAAAGTGGTGGAACTGGATAAGAAAATCCGGCAATTAAAGCAGGACCATGAAGATACCCTTAGCCGTTCAAAAAAAATTGCTACAGATATAGGAAAGCTATATAGCGAAGGAAAAGGAGCGGAAGCAGAGAAACTGAAGAATGAAACGGGTGAACTGAAACAGCGGTCAAAGGAGCTTTTCGAAGTACTGCAGGAAACGGAAGCGGAACTGCACCAACTATTGTTGAGCATTCCGAACGCTCCCCATGCCAGCGTTCCTGCAGGCGCTGCTGCTGAAGATAATGAGATCCTCCGTGAGTGGGGAGAAAAACTGCAGCTTTCGGCTGATGCTGTACCCCATTGGGATCTTACCAGCAAATATGACCTAATTGATTTCGAGGCAGGCGTAAAAATAACCGGATCAGGATTTCCGCTTTATAAGGGAAAAGGTGCCAGGCTACAGCGGGCACTGGTCAATTTTTTTCTTGACCGGGCTACGGAAGCCGGCTATCTCGAAGTGCAGCCACCTATCCTCATCAATGCAGAAACCGGATATGGCACCGGCCAGCTTCCTGACAAAGAGGGCCAAATGTATCATGTGCAGAATGACCAGCTCTATCTGATTCCTACCGCTGAAGTGCCTGTTACCAATATTTACCGCGATGTGATCCTGAAGGAAAGTGATTTTCCGGTGAAGCTAACGGCTTACACGCCTTGTTTCAGACGGGAAGCCGGAAGCTATGGAAAAGATGTGCGCGGCCTCAACCGGCTGCATCAATTTGACAAAGTGGAAATCGTAAGAATTGAAAAGCCTGAAGATTCCTACCAGGTGCTGGAGGAAATGGTGGAATATGTGGAAAGTTTGCTTCAGGCGCTGGAACTTCCATATCGAGTGGCCAAGCTTTGCGCGGGCGATCTTGGCTTTGCAGCCGCGCTTACTTATGATATGGAGGTTTGGTCTGCGGGGCAGCAAAAATGGCTGGAAGTAAGCTCAGTTTCAAATTTCGAAACCTTCCAGAGCAACCGGCTTAAGCTGCGCTATAAAACCAGCGGAGGCAAAACCGACCTGGCCCATACCCTGAATGGCAGCGCCCTTGCGTTTCCACGGATCGTGGCTGCATTGCTTGAAAACAACCAGACCGCTAACGGAATTAAATTACCCAAAGCCCTGGCTCAGTATACTGGCTTCGATATGATTTCATAACAATAAAAGACCAGGTTTTTAATTTAAAACCTGAGCTCTTTTATTTAATATTAAGATTTTATTTAAGTCCGGAATTATTTTAAAGTCGCAGGAAAAGGCTTCCTTTTACCTTCTTTCATAATCCGCACTTTTGGCGGTGTGGGCTTCTCTGTTAACCGTTGTTTCATTATTTTAATATTTTTAAAAAATGCGGGAAATATTGGGTCTGTTTTCCGCTTTAGCAAAGTAGTTAATGCCGTGCATTCCTACTGCAAGGCTCAACATCAGGAAACACAGAATAATGTATTTTTTTGCACCGTATAGGGTTAATGCCCGGTCATCATTTACCATTGAGTTATGGTCGGTGGTATCAATAAACCGCTGTTTAAGATATGCCTGGAATTCTTCATTAGCTTTTTCTTTTCCATTTTGATATCCTTCATAATAGCTGATCAGTTCCTCATGATACTGGTGCAATTCGCTGGGGAAAGGCAGGAAACGATAAGCATGGCCACCATGCAAATTGTTGTACAACACCAGCACTTTATAAATAGAAATAGCCAGAAGAATAGCAGAAACTGTGTAGAAAAAGATAAAATATAACATCAGTACCAGGTTGGCCGTAAAGTCATAATAGGAGAGGAGCAGGCAGGCACTCACGCTCAAGGCTAAGATGAGGGCCAGCGGCATGTAAACCGAAGAATCAAGGCTGCTCTTTCGCTCTCCTTCCTTATAATACAGTTCCTTGTAAAAGTTCAGCTCATAGTCAGTGTTGCTGATTATTGAGTGCTTTTCCTTTGTTTTTTCTCGTGTATGAGGCCACATTGCAGATATATTTGGATAGGTCAAAGAAACCCCGACCGGCAGCGCATTTTGGTATTAAATTCCAAACAATACTTACAGGGGTAAGAACACCAAAAGGTTAAGTGCTGAAGGGTTCCCTGCCTACTTCTCAAAAGGACCGAACACCATCACTAATCACTGTTCACTAATCACTGTTCTTTTCTCTTCATCCCAATCCTAAAAGGATGATTCTACTCCACCACCGTCACAGTCCCCACCTCCCTCAGCACCTCACCGTCAAATCCATTCACAGTGATGCGGTAGAGGTAGACGCCAGCCGGAGCATTAGCGCCATTCCAGGGTTGGGAGGTTTCGGTGGTGTAGACGAGTTCGCCCCAGCGGTTGAAGATGCGCATGGAGTAGGACTTGATCCAGGCGCCAGCGGGGCCGAAGCTGTCGTTGATGCCGTCTGCCTGGCCGGGCGAGAAGGCGTTGGGTATCCAGAGTTTGGGGGCCTGGCGGGTGCAGACTACGATGGAGTGGCTGCGGGCGAAGCTGTCGGAGCGGTGGGCGATAACCTGATAGCAGAAGGCGGGCAGGTCTTCCGGCAGGTCGCTGTCGGTAAAACTGAGGTTGGGAGTTGAGGTGACGAACTGCCACGAGGCGCTGTCGGCACTGCGGTAAATCTCGAAGTGGCCGGTGGCGGGCCATTGCTCGTAATCCTGCCACTGGAGTAGGTTCTGGCCGTCTGCGGCAGCGACTTCGGGCATGATGATGCAGCCGGGGTTGGAGAGCGGACTGTTGTTGCCGCAAGAGTCTTGGGCGGTGACGAGAAAGCACCAGCGTTGCGTGATTCCGGGCAGGCGGACGACAAAATCGCGCGCGGAACCTGGGAGTGTGGCCACGACCGTTGGATCGGAAATACCAATTGGCTTCTGCCAGATTTGGTAAGCCGCCACGTCCGCAGCGGGCGAGGGCTGCCAGAGAAGTTCCACGGTTTCATTAGGCTGGTCAACAGAAGCCGAAACCAGCACGGGCGTTGCGGGAGAGCGGGTATCGAGCGCACGTTCGGTGGCGGTATTGGAACTGGAAACCAGCGCCACTGTTGAATCGGCCACGGCCTCGATGCGGTAGGTGTGCAGCGAGGTGCAGGTGAGGCCGCTGTCGG
>JBBDIG010000001.1 GCA_040880525.1 Bacteroidia bacterium | reverse complement strand
ATAGACCTAAACTCTTTTGAAAAATCTCTCCAAGAAATAGGGGTCTAAGACAGTACCCTGGGAATAGTACACTTTAATATTCTCTACCCAATAAGTACTCCCGGAGGAGTTTATATAGAGTAAGGCAAAATCATCCTTGCCATCTCCATTAAAGTCTGAGACAACTTTGTTCTTATATATCATCGCATTATGAATGGGCGTCTCTTCGGTAAGTGTGTACCCACCGTTCTTATTGTTGATATAAAGTTTGTACTTTTTCCACGTAGGCATACCGTTGACGGGCGCCCCTCCTGTTTCCATTGCCAAAATATCTGAATACCCGTCACCATTGAAATCCCCCACAAATGGGTCTACGTTCTGATTCTGAATAACATTGGTGCTGAGCACCTCAAAATTTGGTTTTTTATCTTGGTACTTGAATAGGGTTCCGTTTAGCTCCTCATTATTGGCTCCAAATTCTTTCAGTCCCTTTAAAAAAAAGTAAGATTTATATTGGCCATCAGTTGTTTTTGAATAGTCTAACTCATATTTTTTGAAGCGCTGACCAACAGCAGTGATTTCAATGTCATCAAGAATTAGATTCGTATTAAGGGAGGCTCCCCCTACGTATAGGGTATTTTCGTCCGTTCGTAGACTGTAGCCAAATTTTACCTGGTTGTAAGGCTGCATATTAGTAATCTGATTTCCCGTATACAAAATCTTGTCAATCCTCGACTCCCGGTTCTCGTTGATATATCTGTACTCTACATAGTTCCCATAATTATCATAGACTTTATTAAGCCGCCACATAATTACTGCGTTCCCCCATTCATCCAAAAACCGGGAATCTGCCGACCATCCATATTCTTGGGTAAGGCCATTCTTCGTTTTAACCTGAAACCAGGTTGGGCCATAAGAAGAAGTTCCAAAAGAAGTGATCTCTGAGAAGGTCTCTACTTCTGTTCCATATGTGGTATTAGCAGCACCATAAGTACCACTCGTTGCCATAAGCCTGTTGCCATCAAGCGCAAAACGGTCGGTGTTATTGAGTTTGACAGGTGCAACGATCCCATCATGAAATATGGTTTTGGGAACTCTGGTTATTGCAGAAAGCCCGCTTATGTTCCATCCCATTCCACAGATTCCATTCCCGCTTTGGCTGTTGTAGACGATAGCAAGGTTTGGCACCATGTCATTTGTGCCAGGTGGAATCTGAATTGGAATTGTATAAGTTGCCCCTCCCGTTCCTGAAACATCCGCTATTCCAGGAGTAAAGCCTACAGGCAAAGATGTGTTCAAGGATCTGTTTTGAATGTCTCCCGAAGTATAAGGAGTTCCATAGGTCACTGGGCCAGGAAGCGCCTCATCTATATACGCATGCATACTCTGGCCGGGTACAGCGGTGTAATCATATCCGTCCTGAAGCTCTATGCTCTCCGTAGCCACATAAGTTTTGTTTCCTGCATCCGATGTACCTAAAATGATATTTGTTTGCTGCGCGCTGCAAGGCGTCAAAAGGCCAAAAATAAGAGCATAAGACACCCACACAGCTTTATGGAAAAGAAGTTTCATTTTTCTTATATTAAAAAGGGAAGGTTTTTAAAGAAATGGCAGCTATTATCTATTGGTAGACGAACTATTCAACTGATCCAATATCAACATCATCTCCTCAAGCTTTTGCTCCAACTTTTCAATCCGCACCTGCTGCTCATCCACCACCACTTCCTGATTCTTCAGTTGCTCTTCCTGATTTATTATATAAAGTGTTAGCTCTTCTATCTTTTGGAGCTGACGGGCTTGCATGTCGGCAACATCAATTCCTTCTTCAAATATTACTTTCTCTGATGGGATGTTTGGAAGATGGCCATATTGATCTATATATTCTTTAACATCAGATAGCGACATAAGCCTGTAGTCCTCATTAAACACAAAGTCACTCCACCACTTAGCCTCAATACGCGTTTCTACGGCCTTGATAGTACCATGTACATCAAGGTTCCCGTATTTGTCAATTCTTAATCCGCCAACCAGACCCGCTTCACCAGGATCCGTCCACGGAGCAATTATAAAAGATCCGTTTTGATTAGCGCCTTCCGCTCCTTTACCATCCGTAAAGAATATTCCCTGGTCATCTTCACGGGTAATTTGGTTATATGCATTCTCCCCAAGCCATGGAATTATTTGTAAGTGTTGGGTATAAAATTGTGTTATGCCATTATTCACATTTACGGAAGCGGTGCCCAAAGCCCTGTTACCAAATATTGCAACCGGTAAGTTTCGCCCTCCTTGACCCCGTACATCCAAGGAAGCTCTCGGATTTGCTACATTAATACCAGTTTTACCGGATGGCATCACTATGAACTTTGAATTATAATTGTCGCTCTGACCAAACATCCCAGGAGCAAAAGTTCGCGCCCAGATGAGCGGGCGAGAGGTTGTAATCAACGGAATATTAGGCGTAGAAACATTAAAGGTGGAAAAGTTAAAGGGGCTTATAAATACTCCATCGTCCGGCCCCACTATCTCCACATCTCCATTTAGATCATTAATATCTACAGAAACCGCTGTTCCACAAGACACCTTTGTCACCACCAAACCGCTTTCTTCCCCACAATAACTGAGTTCGGTATTGCCGTATGGGGTGCTTGTTCCAATTCCTAGCTTAGGCATGGTCATTAATCCTCCCCCCCCGGGAAGAGGGTCCCAATTACCCTGGGACTGTGCGTGTAAGCCTATGCAACTAATAAAGAAAAAAAAGATGCTAGTAAAAGCTAATGTTTTCATGTCCGTCAAATTTGTTTTGACAAACTTCGTATTTGCTTATTAGAGGAAAATTAGAATAGTATTAGAATTTGGTTAGAAAATTAAGTCTTAAAAATATATCCGCACCCTACTTTAGTATGAATAAGCTTATGATCAAATCCTCCGTCTATTTCCTTCCGTAAATAGCTTATATAAACACTGATAATGTTTGTATTCCGCTCAAAATTTTCTTTCCACACATTTCTGGCTAATTCCTCCTTATATATTACCCTGTTGGGATGATTAACGAGGTAGGTCAAAAGTTCAAATTTCTTTGGTGAAAGGTTTATTGATCTCTTGGCTCGTACCACCTCATGAGTCTTTTTATTTATAACCAGATCCTGCACCCGAACAAGGTTATTCTTCAAACAGGGCTTCCTTAAATACCTTCTGGTTAAGATTAAAATCTCAAGTAAGTCAAAAGGTTTCCTCAAGTAGCTGTCTACTCCTGCATCATATACAGCTTGCATTATCTGGTATGCTCTTTTTTGACCCAGTGCGATCAGTGATACCTCTTTATTCTGAATTCTCGCTAATTCTATCATCCTCACCGCAGTGGCCTCAATTGAATCCAGATCGAGAATAATGACATCAGGATCATCTTGTTCGAGGATTGCCTTAGCAGTAACCTCATTATGAGCAGTTAGTACCATGGCCTGATCGGGTACAAGTGCGGCCTTTAGCTTTTTACAAAATCTGCGATCGTTATTTACGATCAGCAGCGTGTGGCTTTCTGATCCATTCATCGGGGTTTGCTTTTCGGGGTTAACCGGCTAAAGATAAAAATTTTGTTTTAAAAAGATCTTTCTTCTATCTCAACATTTTACGGGATTACTACTTTTACTATTCAAAACATGGCGGAAATGGACATCCAAAATAAGTTAGCAGTAACAACGGCCAAGGCCAAAGCACAGATTGAAAAAGCCGAGCAGGATTTTCTTGGCTTCGCGGACAAGATGAAGGGCCGTGCCGAGGAACTTTTTGAAGGCACTGAGGCTGATGCGCAAAAACAGTATGACCGCGCTAAGGGCAAGGCAGAAAAAGCCCGGAAAAAATGGAGAAAGAAAAAGCAGGCCGGTGGGGAAAAGCATACTGGCATAGCGCGGATATTAAAAAGTGTGTTTGCCACGGCTATAGCTTTAGCGGCCAAGAAAAACAAAGTGCTGGACCTGGTGGAGGGCGCTTATGACAAAATTGGTTCGGAGCAGGACCGCGGATCACTGCAAAAGGAGGGTAAGGACAAGATAACGCTTTTGCTTAGAATGCTGAAGGCGTACTATCAGGGAAATTATCCTCATGTCCCGTGGGAGGTGCTGATAAAGATAATTGCCGGTATTCTTTATTTCGTGCTGCTCATTGACCTGGTTCCCGATTTTATTCCTTTAATCGGCTATGTAGATGATCTGGTAGTGATTATGTGGGTATACAATTCCATCAGCGATGAGCTGGACCGGTTCAAGGAGTGGGAAGACCGGAAGCTCTATCCTTAGCAACGCCTGAAATACCATTACTCCCTGAGAGGGAGTTTGAAAGCGTGCTTAGATAAAGCCCCGTTGCCGTGCATCTTTTGTGGCCACATCGGAGTTCTCCACCAGTATCATCGGCACCTTGCCCCGGTTCATCTCCTCCAGAATTGGCAGGATGATCTTGCTCCTGCGCTTCACTTTCACATCACGGATGTAGATCGCGCTTATTCTGTCAGGAAAGTCCTGCACCACTTTCTGGTAAATCCCTGGGTCCTTCTGGCCACTGTCGCCAATCAGGATGAAGGGCAATTGGGGATAGGCTTCAAGGAGGTTTTTGATATTGGAATATTTGTGGTCCAGGTGGCCGCTTGAAAACAAGGTGCCCTTGGAGATCCCATAATCCTTGAGCAATATTGGCCCGATGGGGAAGAGGTTCAGCGCAAGGAACTGGAACAGGAAGTCGTAAATGTTCCAGGGGCTGCTGCTCACGTAGAAGAACGGATTGCGCGTTTCCCCCGGGGCATTGTTGGCCAGCAGCTTATAGAAATCGGCCGCACCCTCCAGCGGGGCGCGGGTCTTCTCGTTCAAGAAGAAAGTATTCCGCGCCATTTTGAATAGCGAGGTCGCGCCCGTCTCGAGGATCGTGTCGTCTACATCGCTGATGACGCCAAAGCGGGCATCCACAGGCGGCACCAGGATTTCGGCCCTGGTCTTTGTACCGGCCAGGTAAGGTTCGGGAGCCACAATTGCCGTGATTTCCACTTCGTGCCACAACTTATTTTCGGGCAGCCCCTGTACCCGAAGTTCTGCATTGAAATATCCTTCCTCATCAGAAACGGTTTCTACCTCCACCGTTCCATATTTCAGCCTGAGTTTCACGCCCGGGATTTCATCGCTTTCCAGGCGCTTCGCCATGTTCTTCATATTCGTAAAGAGCGAATCGTGGGGATTGGCCAGGGTGATGCCCTCGTTCTCCAAGACGCGCCCTCGCACATAGAGATTGTCCCGCGTCCCATAGCTGATGTAGCCGTGAATCATCATGGGATCGTGGCTGTGCAGGTAGTCTTTTACCGCCTTTTGCAGGGCATCAAACTTTACCCGTGCCGTGAATGAGGTTGGTAAGGGTTTCGATGAGGGACATGCTGTGAGGCTTGTGTGTATTTGGCTAAATTAAAGACTGTGATCCGATCCGCTGAATACTTATGGCCTTCCCATTTTCAGCAACTCAATCAGAAACGTAGAAGAACCTATTAACCGCTAAACTTGAATTTTGTAAGCGCCCCTTACATATTTCAAGTTTAGCAGGCATTATTCTTGAATTTTGTAAGTTTGTCTTGCATATTTCAAGGTTATGATAGAAAGAGCTCGCACAAAAAAGCTGGCCCGTTACGCCAAAACCTTCCCCGCCATCGCCATTATCGGCCCCAGACAGTGCGGTAAAACTACCCTTGCCAAAGCGTTCGTAAAAAGCATGGAGCGGGAATACGTTTATGTTGATGTCGAGAAAGCCTCCGACCGGGACAAGCTGGAGAACCCTGAGCTTTTCTTCGCGGACCATCGCGACAAAACCGTGGTGATAGACGAAGTACAGCTCATGCCAGCACTTTTTTCCGCACTCCGCTCTGCCATTGATGAGGATAGACGCCCCATGCGGTTCCTGCTGTTGGGCTCGGCCAACCCTGATATTATGAAGGACACCTCAGAGACGCTTGCCGGGCGGTTGGCCTATCTGGAATTGCAGCCCTTCAATATCGAGGAGCTAAAGGCGCATGAAATTTCCGTGGGCGAGCATCACTTCTTTGGCGGCTTCCCAAATGCCATCCTGGAAAAGGACAGCGAAGCACGCTTGGATTGGCTCGACAATTTTATCGCGACCTACATCCAGCGCGACCTCCCGATGTATGGCCTGCCTACCAGCCCTGTGCAAACCCGCAGGTTGCTGGAGATGCTGGCCTGGCTCAATGGCAAGTTGCTGGACTATTCCAACATTGGCAAGTCCTTGGGCGTGAGCCACGTGACACTGAAAAGCTATCTGGAATATCTCCACGCTTCCTTCGTGACAATGGAACTGGAACCTTTTCATTTTAACATCAAGAAACGGCTCACGAAAAGCTCAAAAGTCTATTTCCGTGATACGGGGGTATTGCACCGTTTCCTAAAACTGGCCAACTACAATGAACTCCTCAGTACGCCTTTCCTTGGCAACTCTTGGGAAACCTATGTTATCAATCAGATCTATTCCCTGAAAAATGACGAGGTAGAACTTTTCTTTTACCGCACCTATTCCGGTGCCGAGCTGGACCTGGTTCTTGCGAAAGGGATGAAGCCTATGGCCACCGTGGAAATCAAGTTTTCGGAAAAACCAGACCTCACCCGGGGCAATACCACCAGCATCAAGGACCTCGGGAGCACCGACAATTACGTCATCGTGCCGGGCGAGCAGGACTACCGCAAGTCAGAAACTATCCGTGTCTGTGGGCTGCGGCAGTTTTTGGAGGGATATCTCCCCAAATTTCAATAGGTCCAGACAACGGAAATCCGTTCTGTTTCCTCCACCAATTGTTTTGAAAAAGGATATTTGGTCGGTCGAAAGACAATTATCCGATGCGACTTACTGCGGATCAATGGTTCTGCGGCCTATACCTAAATTCTGTATATGTCCCCAAAGGCGAAGCGTAATATTCTGAGGGGGTCCGCCCTTTCGCGATCATATGGCAGGCTTATGCAATGAATGAAGTGCTGACCTATAGGTATCGACCCAACTGGTGGGATGTTTAAAATAGGTAATGAATTCCGTGCTGCTTCGCTTGGAAAGAATGATTTGCGGGGAAGAAAGTGAAGATGGAGGTTTGTAGGGTTGAGAGGATGTAGGCAGGAATATATTATCGGTGCCAAAGCGATCTCATTTTAATTCAGGGGCATGATGGTTATATCTGCATATTTATGGATTCAAATCCAAATAAAACATAATTATCTTGGATTGTGATCTATTATAATTATGAATATTTGGGATTTACCCTAAGAATGACGGATAGGCCAAGCGCCTCTATAAAATGCCATCTCCTCATGCCGCAGTAGGAAGGAATCCAGGAAGAACCTTCGGTACTTTTAGGCGAGGGATTCAGCCGAGGACAACTCCTTTCTACCGTAAAATGGTGATCGTCCCTTTCTTCCTATGCGTTTCCCCGTTGAGGTCCCTGGCTTCGACATAATATCCATAGACCTCTTCCTCGGCTGGCTGACCATTAATGGTTCCATCCCACTTGAAGTCTTTTTCATCGGTAGAGAATACAATCTGTCCCCAACGATTAAAAATGATGAGGCTTAGGCTCTCGATGTTATAGGAAGCAATACTGAAATAATCATTTGTGCCATTGCCATTGGGTGAAAATGCATTGGGAGCAATGATGTCGCTGGGCACCCTTACCCGCACAAAACGCGAAAAAGTGTCTGCGCAACCAAATTCATTTTCAGCACGCAGGGAAATATAATAGACGCCTACCGTATCATATATATGTGCCGGGCTTTTTTCAATGGAAGACAAAGAAAGATCCCCGAAGTCCCACAAATAATATTGGGCATCCACCGTATTGTTTCTCACACGAAGTGAGTCCTCAGTGGCCATCAGGTATTGCTCGTCATCCTCGAAAATAATATCGAAATGGGCCGTTGGCGCAGGAAATGCCTCCACATTGGAATAGGCCGTATCACGACAGCCATTGGCGTTCTCTGCAATCAGCATCACCCTGTATTTGCCGGGTTGTGTGTAGCTTACTACCGGATGCTGTTGGTTGGAAACTTGGCCATTCCCGAATTCCCACAAGTACTTAACCGTAGTGGAATCTCCCTGCCCGTTAAAGCGCACTTCGAAATTCACGCAGCCCGAAGTGTCGGCAGGGGCAATGGCTGCGGTCTTGATGATCTTCACAGGCAATTTAAGGGTGGTATCGCAACCGGTAATGTCATTGACGATGTATACAGCAATCTCACCTTCCCCGCTGGATGTCCATCCCACGCCTACTTCATTGGTGCCGATGCCCTGCTGAACAGTTCCTTTCGAAACGCTCCAGAAATAGGAGGTATTGGGCAGGTTGTCAACCGAGTACATATTACCGTTGGAGAAGGAGCAGACCAAGGTGTTGCCCTTTATGGCGGCTACGGGGGAGCTATAAATTTGGACCGGCAATGTCGTCTTGCCTTTGCATCCGGTGGTAGGGTTGGTCACCGTCACAGACAGCGTTCCATTTCCTGTGGTGCCCCAATCCACCGAGACCTGAAATGTGCCATTTCCTGACAGGATGGAGCCGTTCGTGGCCTCCCAACTATAGCTATATCCTGCGACCTGCTTGACCGAATATGCCGCTATTGAAGTGTTTTCACAGATTTCGGGTGGGCCGATGATTTGAGGGAGGGGTTTGCTGAAAATGGTAATGGCGCGAGTCACAGTCGTATCGCAACCTGCTGCATTGGTTTCTGTAAGGGTCAATTGTCCTGTACCCGCACTGCCCCATTCTACCTGCACCGTGTCCCCCGTGGAATCTGACAAGAACTGGCCACCGATGACTTGCCAGCGATATTGGTTTCCTGGAATTTGGGCGCTGCTATAAGTATGTATGCCGGCTTCGCATACGGCCGTGCTGCCCAGCAATTTTGCCTCAGGCGTTTGAGAAATGGTGACCTGCATCTGCTGTGAGTCGGCAGGGCAGGTTTTGTTGCCCGTGGTGGTGAGCGTCAGGGTCACTTGCCCGGAGGCCATCTCTGTAGACGAGGGGCTGTAGACTGCATTTAGGGCCGTGCGGTTGGGACTAAATGTTCCCTGGCCCCCACTCCAAATACCTCCGGCTGCCGCCTCTACACGCCCATTGAGCGCAATGCCCTGGCTGCCCGAACAAATCAGCGTATCGTTACCAGGAAGCGCCCTGATGGGTACACTGAATGAATCCACAAAGATGGAAGTGGCCACGGCCGGGCAATTGGTCTGATCCGAAACCTGGACCTGATAGGTTCCCAGCCCGGCCATGATGCTGCTGTCCGTGCTGCCCGTGCTCCATATATAAGTATAAGGCGCTTTGCCGCCTGTCACTACCGCCTTCAGCGTTACAGGTGTCCCCCCAAAGCACACGGCTGGGGAATCGGGGAGTATATTTACGGTCAGGTCCGACACAAAGTAGACCCGTGTGGTGTCGCATATATTGATGCTTGAACAACCGCCCAATGGAATGCCACATACTTCGTAGTCCACAAATGCGGGGTAACCAGGGGTCGCCTTTACGTTGACGGTATCGCAACCTGCCTGGCAATCCAGAAACGAATTGTGGAGGGAATCATTGCCCACAGATTTCCAGACGATGGAGGAGGGTTCGAACCCCGAGGCCGTAATAACGCCCCGGCATCCCTCGCTCACAATAATGTCCGGGGAGGAAGAGGGTGGCTGAATGGCAGAAAGCTGGTAGACGTTCTCATTGTTACCAGGTTTGCAGAAGGTGATGCGGTGTGGCCCCACGCTGTTTAGGCAAATTTGGGTACCAATAGGTACTTGCGGCCCGCAGCCCACCTGATAGAAAAGTGCCCCCGGAGGAAGTGCGCCTGCGATAAGCTCCAGCTTAATGGCGTAGGAAAGGGAATCGAGTGTAACCACGAATTCAATACAAACGTCAGGAGCCGAGGCACCACAGCAGGTATCGGCCCGTTTTACCGATGTGCTCGTCCAGATGCTGTCAGGACTGCCTGTAAGATCAATGGTAAAGGAGGGTGTGTTTGCCCCACAGTTCTGGGCCGATGCCCGAAATGGCGACCAAACAAGACCCATGCAAACCAACGTGATGTAGATAATTCCTGTAAAATTTTTCATTTTCCCCTATTGACTTATTCCAAATGTTGAGATAAAATATTTATCCCGTGCTTGAAATAGAAATTACGAAGAAAATTCGCCAAAGCGTTGATTCTAATTGAAGTGCTATAAGTAAGGTTTTTGGGTAGAATGGAGGGACTGTTCATCTAACCCACCACGACCTGATCATGTAAGAATAACCTATTTCTACTGTGATTTATATAAAAAGAAAACGGTGGCCACCAATATCCATTCTGTTTCCTTTGTAATTCTCGGTCCTGGCTATGCCGCCCATGTATTCGCTCATTTCCAGGACTATAGGTTTAATATCAGTACGGGTGGCAAGCTCATAAGCAGCCGTTAGGCCAGCAGGCCCTGCACCGATAATAATCGCTCGCTTCATCTACTCAGCTTCGTTTTAATGAATTGCAATAAAAAGGGAACAGTAAATAGCAAAAAAGGATAAACCGGCACCTTGAATCTTGCTGCCCCTACCGGTCCTGTCAGAAAGCATATATATAGTACGAATACTACCAAAAGCCATTTTAACCAGGGGTCCTGATTGGGTTGAATCAGAAACAGGAGAAAACTAACCGCGAGCAAAACATTCCAGCCCAATATAAACACGAGCAAAAGGGATTGCCACCCTGGTAACTGCTGCCAATATGAAATAATGCCGGCATAACCTTCTCTGCTGAAATAATAATACATGCCCGGTTCATCCCTATTCTCGCCATAAAAAAATGCCTGGAAATCAAATCGCCCGGGATCGAGGAAAAAATTAGCCATTCCCTTCAAATGAAATTTTGCATACACGAGCGGACTTCCGAAAATAATAGCAACGCCTTTCTTTTGTAAAAACGCTGCCCTCTCAGCATATTCGGTAAACTTTCCAGCCTCTGTCAGCAAACTGTCTGTGATCTCCTCTGCCCGCTCCTCACCTTCCGTTTGTATCAAAATATGATGAGCATTGTAGCTAAGCATGTTCGTGTACTGCATACTTGAAAAATGAAAAAAGCCGGTATTTCTTTGGTTAATGCCACTTATCAATAGGACCATTGCGAACGGAATACAGGCCGGAATTATCAGCACAAGTTTTCTTTTCTTAATGGCCAAAATAACGGATATCAACAGGGCTATAATCCAGAAATACAGCATTACCGGTTTCACCGCAATGGATAGCGCAATGAATATGTGGAAGAGGAAGTACTGCCAATATTTGCCCTGATGCCGCCAAATCCAGAAGCTCGCAAACGAAGCCCAAAGCATAAACTGAAAGAGAATTTCACTCATTATAAGCTGCGTATAAATGAACTGGGAAGGAAAAAGTAAAACGCCTATCACAACCGGGTACAGCGGCAATTCCGCCCGTGAAAGAAGCATTCCCAGCCACAGGAATGTGACAAAACTCAGAACGGTTTGTATGATCAGAACCGGAAATGGATGATCTGCGGTGGTTCCCGATAAATATAGCAGCAACCCGTATCCGGGAGTACGCCTTGTATGAAGCTCGGGACGCCTCTCCTCATCCCAGGTTCCGGCATACCATGAAGAGTGCCCTTTCAGGTTCTCAGCCTGGAGTAGGTACTCTTCAGAGTCTTTGAGGATGTGATGCCCCCGGTAAGCTGAAAAAACCAGCACCACCAGGTGAATGATCACCAGGAAAATAATATAAAGCTGAAAGCGGGAATGTTTCAAAAAATGCTGATGTATATAGCGGTCAAAATTAGCCAATCATCAAGTGGGGTCTTTAATTCTTTTAATTTTGCCCACTATAAAAACTACGCAATGACAGAAGAGAAAATATTGGTGATTGGGGCAAACGGTCAGGTAGGTACAGAACTGGTCTTGAAGCTCCGCGAATTTTTTGAAGATGAAATGGTGATAGCAAGTGATATTTCTGCCCCTGGTGAGGAACTATCTCTCAGCGGCCCATTTCTTTATTTAGATGCGCTTGATAAAGAATCCATCCGGCATACACTTCAGCAACATGGTATCACTCAGGTATATCATCTGGCCGCCACGCTTTCTGCGATGGCTGAGAATAAGCCTGATTTCGCCTGGCGCCTCAATATGGAAAGCCTTCTTATCGCCCTTGATCTTGCAAAAGAAGGTTTATACAAGCGGCTTTTCTGGCCAAGTTCTATTGCCGTCTTCGGGCCTTCTACACCTAAAAGCAATACCCCTCAGCATACCATTATGGATCCTGATACGGTTTATGGCATCAGCAAACTGGCCGGTGAGCGATGGTGCGAATATTACTGGAAAAAATATGGAATAGATGTTCGCAGTTTGCGCTATCCGGGATTGATCAGCTATAAGACCCAGCCGGGAGGCGGCACCACTGATTATGCCGTTCATATATTTATAGAAGCCCTGAAAAAACACAGCTACAGTTGTTTCCTCTCCGAAAACACCGGACTGCCGATGCTCTATATGCCTGACGCTGTGAAAGCAACGATCAAACTGATGCATGCTCCTTTAGATCAGGTGAAGATCCGCTCCAGCTACAACCTCGCAGGTTTTAGCATTACTCCGGCTAAAATTGCTTCGGAAATACAAAAACATATTCCTGACTTCAAAATTAATTATAAATCCGATTACAGGCAGCAGATAGCTGACAGTTGGCCCACCAGCATAAATGACCAAGAGGCCCGGCAGGATTGGGGTTGGCACCCGGATTATTCTATGGAAGAAATGGTTTCGGACATGTTGGAAAACATAAAGGAAACAAAAGGCAAAGCGCAATGAAGATAGGAATCGTATGCTATCCCACTTATGGTGGTAGTGGCGTAGTGGCCACCGAATTAGGAAAAGCACTTGCTAAAAAAAGTCATCAGATCCATTTTATAAGTTATAAGCAACCTGCCAGGCTTGATCATTACGGGAGCAACTTATTCTATCATGAAGTGGGTATTTTAAATTATCCTCTCTTTGAATATCCGCCTTACGAATTGGCTCTGATAAGCAAACTGGTGGATGTCATTAAATTTACGAAACTGGATCTTCTGCATGTTCATTATGCAATTCCTCATGCATTTGCTGCCTATATGGCCAAGCAAATCCTCCTGAAGGATGGCATCCAAATTCCCGTTGTAACCACATTGCATGGTACTGATATAACTTTGGTCGGGAAAGATCCTTCTTATGAACCGGCCGTCACATGGAGCATAAATAATTCAGATGCCGTTACTTCTGTTTCTCAATTTTTAAAGGATGAAACTTATAAATTTTTCAAGGTTGAAAAGGATATTGCAGTTATTCCGAATTTTATTGATCTCAAGCGTTTCAGCAAAAAACCAAAGGAACATTTCAAAAAGGCATTAGCTCCTCATGGCGAGAAAATCATTGTTCATACCTCCAATTTCAGGAAGGTAAAGCGGGTACAAGACGTGATGACCATTTTTGAGAACGTGAGAAATGAAATTCCTGCCAAGCTCCTGTTTATAGGCGATGGCCCCGAAAGAACCAACGTGGAAGCTCAGTGCCGGAAATCTCCATACTGCAGCGATGTTCGCTTTTTAGGAAAAATTGATGCAGTTGAAGAAGTACTTTCAATCTGTGACCTGTTCATCCTGCCTTCAGAGAGCGAAAGCTTCGGGCTTGCAGCATTAGAGGCAATGGCTTGTCAGGTTCCGGTGATAAGTTCAAATGCCGGTGGACTTCCTGAAGTCAATACACATGGAGTAACGGGCTACGTGAGCGATGTTGGCGATACTGATTCCATGACAAAATTTGCGCTCGAAATCCTCCGGGATGAGGCCGTGTTGACGAGGTTCAAGAAAAATGCTTTGATTCGGGCGAAGGAATTTGACATTAAGAAGATTATGCCTCTCTATGTTTCTCTCTATACTGAATTGATTGAGCGAATCAATTCACCGGTGGCCCATTAAGATCAATTGTATATTGCAGATCTAGCAAATCCCAGTTAGCCCTCACATTTAAGGCAGGCTCCAGGATTATTACCCTTTCCGGCTGCCTTCTTTTTTTCAGGCTCCCTGTATCCCATTTACCATTTTCATTGGTATCAATTATTGCCTGGAGCTTATAGTTTCCCGGCACCAAAAGTTTAAATGATACGGATTGGCTGGACTGAATTATTCTATCCCGGGCTACTGCTTCATTCTTTATTAATTGCACTATCACTTGCTGGCTGTCAGATAAAATCAGGTCTGTAGCGATGTTCCCATATTCCTCAGCAAGGGGCACCTGAAAAGTAAATTCTACCGAATCATTTTCTTCCCTGGCAATTGACTCCATTGTTCCACGTGGAATCACAATTTTATACTCTTTTCCTTCCTTAAATTCTGTCCTCACCTGCAGGCGGGTTCTGACTTCATTTGCATATTCAATGGTAAAATCTATTGGAATCGAATCCTCCAATAAAACAACAGAATCTTCTTCGAATGTTAAGATTGGCCGGTTTGAAATGAGGAAGAGGGACGCTCCTAATTCCAGTCTACCTCCCTGCGCTGAAGGGCGGATCGCCAGCCCCCGGTCCCTTCCCTGTCTGCGGAAGCCGAAATTACCAACTCGCACAGATGTATCCTGGTCATTAAATCGCACCAGATATTTTCCTGTGTCATCATCACCAGGAGGGGGATAAAAATACCAGTCAATTGTATCACGTGTGGTGTTAAAGCCAATCAGGCTTTGAGAAGTATCTGTCCAGGAAATTCCTCTATCAACAGAAAAGGTATCTACGGGTAAATTGAAAAAGAAGGTGAAATGGCCCGGACCAGCCTTTTTAACTCCACGAAATATCAGCGAGTCAGCCTCCGGTAAAAACATCCGAAACTGGATCACCTGATTTGTGTCTTCCGGCAAGAATACCATTGAATCAAGAAAGGCAACCATTTCATTTGGGTCATGGAAATAGTTTCCATTCTTATCCTCAAGAGCAAAAAACTGGTATTGGCCTGTGGTAAGAAAATCTAAATCCCCGTGCCCAATTTCGTCTGTTCTTGAAAAATAATAGGGCAGGGAAGTGATCAGCGCTGAATCAACGGAATCCGGAAAGAGCATGAGGCTTATATCTTCCATCGGCTCCAGTGTGGCCGCGTCCATTACAACACCGCTAATCATCAATGAATCTATATACGGCCCGGTGCTGAACACCATCTTAAAATCCTGCAAAATATTGCTTTCATTCAAGTCCCGAATGCTCTCACCAAAATTTATCTGGTAAGTTGTATTGGGCTTTAGATCATCCGGAATATCTACAATAAGACTTTTCTTTTTAATACTAAAAACCGGACTTTGGGAAAGGGGTGGAGAGATTAGAACAGACTGCTCTGCTTTTTCCAGCACAAAAAATTCATCAAAATAATAAACCAATCTCCCACCCTGGAAATAGGTAGCAAATGAGTCAGGCTGTGTTGATACAAGGGTTGGTGGCTCCTCATCAATATCGCCACCAGATGGCTGGCCAACCGTAGCGCACCGGATCAGAAAAGGGAGCAATAGCAAAATCAGCAGGCGATTATTGGCTGTCATCTTCCCACATATACCATTAGAACCGATACGTCTGCCGGAGATACTCCGCTCACTCTGGATGCCTGGCCCAGCGTTTCCGGTTTCACCGAATTGAGCTTCTCACGTGCTTCAGAAGACAATGATCCGATGGTACTATAATCAATCCGCGGCAGCCTGATATTTTCCAATCGAATCATTTTATCTACAAGGTCCTGCTCTTTCGCTATGTATCCTTCATACTTTATCTGAATCTCCGCCCCCTGCACGATCTCCTCATCATACCCGCTCAAAAATTCTTCTATACCCGAAATTGCCTGGCGCATCAAGTTCAATGTGATGCCCGGCCTGGAAAGCACGTTCTTATATCGCACCTTCTGAGAAAGAGGGGTTTCTCCCATTCCGGATAGAAAGGAATTCATCTCCTTTACTTCTCCGGAGTTATTCGTTATAAAATCAATGATACTTTCAATTCCATCCTTTTTCTCCATTACCCTTTCGTATCGTGCTTTTCCGGCAAGGCCCATATTATAGGATAGTGGTGTCAGGCGTAAATCTGCATTATCCTGTCTTAACAAAATCCTGTATTCCGCCCGTGATGTAAACATCCGGTATGGCTCATCCGTCCCTTTATTAATAAGATCATCTATCAAAACACCAATATAAGCCTGGGAACGGTTCAGCGTGAATTCACTGGCTCCGTGTACCTTGTTGTGTGCATTTATGCCAGCCATCAAACCCTGACCTGCTGCTTCTTCATATCCCGTTGTCCCATTGATCTGACCAGCAAAAAACAGATTTTCTATCAGCTTTGTCTGCAATGTATGAGAAAGCTGCAGCGGGGGGAAATAATCATATTCTATAGCGTATCCAGGGCGAAACAACTTGGCGTTTTCAAACCCAGGAATAAGCTTAATTGCACTTCGTTGCACATCCTCAGGCAAGGAAGTGGAGAATCCATTGACGTACACTTCTACAGTATTCCAACCTTCAGGCTCTACGAATATCTGGTGGCGGTCCCGTTCTGCAAACCTGTTTACCTTATCTTCAATTGACGGGCAGTATCTGGGCCCGGTTCCATCTATCCTGCCGCTGAACATAGGAGATCTTTCAAAACCGGTTCTGAGCACGTCATGCACCTGCTCATTGGTATAAGTGATGTGGCAAACCAACTGTTTATCCGGCCAATCTATTGGTAAATATGAAAATCTCGCATTGCTGACATCGCCTTCCTGCCTTTCCATTTTGGTGTAATCCAGACTTCGGCCATCAATTCTGGGAGGAGTCCCTGTTTTCATTCTTCCGTTCTCAAATCCAAGTTCTCTGAGTTGACCTGTAATGCCCGTTGATGCCCTTTCTCCTGCCCGTCCACCACCAAAATTCTTTTCGCCAATATGAATTACGCCATTTAGAAAAGTTCCGTTTGTAAGCACCACGGCTTTTGCTTTAAATTCCAATCCCAATTGAGTACGAACTCCTATAACCTTGTCATTTTTAACAATAAGCCCTTCCACCATTTCCTGCCAGAAATCCACATTTGGAATGGATTCAAGTGTTTTTCTCCATTCTTCAGCGAATCTCATTCTGTCGTTCTGAGAGCGGGGGCTCCACATTGCAGGACCTTTCGATTTATTGAGCATCCTGAACTGAAGTGTGGTTTTATCCGCAACAATTCCTGAGTAACCTCCTAAAGCATCAATCTCCCGGAGGATCTGCCCCTTTGCAATTCCGCCCATAGCCGGATTACAGGACATTTGCGCAATCGTGTTCATGTTCATTGTCACCAACAACACCCGGGATCCTAAATTTCCCGCTGCCGCTGCTGCCTCGCACCCTGCATGGCCTCCACCGACCACAATTACATCATATTCAGTTCTATCTTTCATTACCGCTGTTCCACGTGAAACCATGTTTGTCTAAATAAAAGTCCTCCTTTTGACGCATCAACTTTCTCTCTTCCTCGCTTTTGTCCTTGTACCCGATAAGGTGCAATAATCCATGTATTATCACTCGTATCATTTCCACCTCCTGTGTTTCCTCAAAGGCCCTGGCATTCTCTCTCACCCTGTCCGCACTTATATATATTTCTCCTTCTAATTCAGTGGAAGAGGTTGATAAGTCGAAGGTGATCACATCAGTATATTCTGAGTGCTGAAGATATTTCAGGTTATAGTTCTGAAGCCCCTCGTCTGATAACAGAATAATATTAACAAAATTTATATTCCTCCCCTCTTCCCTTGCGATTTCAGGAAGGATTCGATTCAACATCGTCTCTAAGGAAGCGTACCAATCCACCCCTTCCATGAAAACACCTACCTGATAAGGCATTCTAAAATTTTGTGACATTCCCATCTAGGATATGTCTCGAACCATCAAGACCCCAAATGATCATTTTGTAGAAATAAACACCCTCCGGTACTTGTTCCCCTTTAGTACCTGTTCCATCCCAACCCTTCATCACGTCATGCGTTTCAAATAGACGCCCACCCCAGCGATCATAAACTGTCATAGTGCTGTTGCTATAATCTATAAACAATCCTCGCGGGGCAAAGGTATTATTGGGTCCCTCTGGTCTGAAGGCATTGGGTACATGAATTACGGCATCATCAATTACACATACCATGTTGGAATAGCTATCTTCCTTAAAACCATAGCTATTAGTATCTCCCTCAACCCCTCGAATTACATAACAGACACCTAAATTTCCAATTTCTTCAATTTGCTCCGAATCTGGAAACTCCGTTATCATTCTCTGCAAATCCGCGATATTTATAAAGGTCAGCGGCAATTCACTACTGTTGCTTCTTTGAACCTCATAAGATTCCACACCTCCGCTCCAGCCATCATATTCATTCCAGGTAAGTTCTGTAAATTCCTTATTTTGAATCCTTAATAAAATATTGTGTGAAACATTTGATCTGCCAGCTATCACTCCGCACACTGATTTTGCTGCAACTTCGTAATGATACACCTGCTCGTTCGGATCGGCTGAACTATCCGTAAATACATAATTAGCTCCACCCGTAGCAGGTATCTCCCTGTGCATTGACATCGTTAGAGGCGAGCCCCCTCTTGACAGCTCAAACCCTCCTAAAAACTCCTCTTCACTCACCCACCAATGAACTTCAATCAGAGAATCCACCACAGTAACTTTTCTTAAATATACCTCCCCCTCGTAAGAAACAAAATCACCCTCAGTACAAATCCTGTTGGAGCTGCTTGTATAAACTCCATTGCGGTGTATTGCTCTAACGTAAAAACAATAATTGGTGTCCCGCTCTCCATTCTCAAACACATACGAACCTACATCGCCAACAGAATCTATTCGAATAAAACCACCTCCGTTTTTCTCCATCCATATTTCATAGCCTGCCAGATCGGATTGCCACCCCTGGTATCCGGTCCATTCCAGGCTTATCGTTCCTGCGCAGGTATCCACACTTTCTTCCAAAAAGATGGTTCTGTGAAAAGCTCCAAGAAGGCTTATATTTCCGCAACTGTCATACGCAGCTACTCTGTATCGCTCTGCCTTTTGTTCAGGATCTCCTGTCAATGAATCCAGGTAACCTGTAATATCATTTCTGTCCAGTGTGTCTAAAATATTATTATCAAATCCATCATATAAATAAACATAGTATCCTCTGCTATCCAAATTTGAACTCTGTTGCCAACCGATCTGAGCCATTCCATCCACCACGCTGACGCTATCAATCAACACTTGATCCGGAGCAGTAAAATCAATACTCATAGTATCGGATAGCAGTGTGCCAATGCCATTACAGTCATAAAAGACCTCGATGTAGTATTTCCATTGTTGCGAAAGTACCTTTGCCCCCAGATGCAGATACTCTGTAATTGAAATATCAAAAACACTATCTATGATCTCATAAGGCTCATTCTCCTTTTCCTTTCCATAGATATACAGCTTTTCAAAGGATGAACAGGTATCTGAAAAGCTTTTCCAGAAGATCACCACATCACCGTCAGGCGTACTGCAGACCCTCCGCATTTCCATTGGATCATTGACAGCATCTGCGGTATTAAAAATTATACACAGGAAAAAAAATAAGAAAGGGAATTGACGCATCATAAATATGACTTCATTTAGCAGAAGAACAACATTTTGACCAAAAAATTTTTCATTCTACTATTAATATTCTAAAAAAAACTAATATGTCACTTCCTGAACCCATTCGTCTGAACAAGTATATTGCCTCCTCCGGAATCTGCTCCCGGAGAAAGGCAGATGAACTGATTGCTCAGGGCCTCATTGAAGTTAACGGCCTTCCTGTCAAAGAAGTTGGCTCAAAGGTATCCACCTCCGACCGGGTTACCTACCGCGGCAAACCTATTTCCCCAACCCGAAGTTTGATATATGTTCTTCTTAACAAACCCAAAGGCATCATCACCACAACCGATGATCCCCAGGGAAGAAAGACGGTAATGGACCTGACTTCCAAGGCAACCAGCGAAAGAATTTACCCGGTTGGCCGTCTTGATCTCAATACGACCGGGGTGCTGCTTTTAACCAATGATGGAGAACTCGCAAAGAAGCTCACTCATCCCTCTTACCAAATCCAAAAAGTTTATAGCGTTACCCTCGACAAACCTCTTACACGCGAAGACTTAAAAAAACTGTCTGAAGGAATTACACTGGAAGATGGTCCCATTAAGGCAGATGATATCTCATATCTGGAAGTAAAATCACATATTGGTGTTGCCATTCATTCGGGTCGGAACCGGATCGTGAGGCGTATGTTTGAAACATTAGGATATGCGGTTCTCAAACTTGATCGCACTTCATTTGCCGGACTTACGAAGAAAAACCTGAAGCGTGGCGGATGGCGTCTCCTTCTTCCTGGCGAGGTAAGGATGCTGAAGAATTCTGTTAATAAATCGTATTCTAAGTCTTAATCTATTGTGAACAGCTACTTCCTTACATTACAATTGTGGAGTAAACGTGGCTCATCCACTGCTTCCTCATCAGCTTCTCCCTGCAAGATTCAGGTTTCCTGACATCCTGACCGTAGTAAATTTCCCACAGCACTCAGTGTATTCCATTCCTGTTTATAAATCCATTCTCCTCCCTTTGGGTAGCGCCAGGCCCATTTTTCCTGTTAAAAACTGTGTATATAAAAGCAGTCATTTTGTTAAGAATCTTTCAGGCAAGCGTTCTGCCCAAAAGATTTCCAGCTATACACAGAGCTAATAGTCGTTCATTTTATATCTCTTTAAATATTTATTCTAAAAAGTTAAGGAGGTGGAAAAGTGGAAAAACCTCTGAGAAAACTTAATTTACTGCTCTATTCCTTATAAATAACCTTGAATGCTCAAATAGCTTTTATGCGGGAAATTCCTAATTTTGCAGGAGCGTTTTGTGTAGAGGGGACGATTGTCCCCTTTTTTATTAGCCCTGCTTATGCGGAAGGAACAGATTAAACAGGTGATTGAGGAGATTTTGAAAGGAACTGAATTCTTTTTGGTTGATTTGTCAGTGCCAGCTACCGGACAGCTTATTACAGCGTATGTGGACAGTGATCAGGGTATCACTATCTCACAATGTGGTGAACTGAGCCGGAAATTTGGGAAGGAACTGGACGAAAGGGATTTAGGAGATCAAACATATAATCTTGAGGTTTCTTCTCCCGGGTTGCAACGGTCGCTTGTTTTAAAGAGGCAATACAAGAAGAATGTGGGGCGGAATGTAGAGGTGATGAAAAAAGACGGTACTTCAATGTCGGGTAAACTGGTATATGTGGATGAGGATAAAATTCTCATTCATGAGGAAAGGAAACCTGATACTGAAGAAATGATCAATTTTTCGGAAATCAGCAAGGCGCAGGTGGTAGTTTAAGTTTAAAATGAGAAATAATAGCTTATAAATATGAACACTCTCGATATCATTGATTCCTTTGGTGATATAAAGGATCTGAAGAATATTGACCGGGTGACGATGTCCAAGGTACTGGAAGAGGTATTCAGAAATACGCTCAAGAAGACATTCGGGACAGATGAGCATTTTGACATTATCGTGAATCCTGATAAAGGAGATATACAGATCTGGCAAAATCGCGAGATCGTGGAAGACGGAGCCGTAGAAGATCCCTATACCCAGATTGCCTATTCAGAAGCCATAAAAATAGAACCTGATTTTGAAGTCGGGGAGGAGTTGTCAGAGGAAATCAAGATAGCTTCCTTCGGCAGACGGGCGATACAGGCCCTGCGGCAAAACCTGATCAATAAGATCATGGAGCTGGAAAAAGAAGACGTACTGAAGAATTACGAAGACCGGATTGGAGAAATAATAAATGCAGAGGTATATCAAATCTGGAAGAAGGAAATTTTAGTGCTTGACGATGATGGAAACGAATTAATTCTCCCTAAAACTGAGCAGATTCCCAGTGACTATTTCAAGAAAGGTGACAGCATCCGTGCAATTGTGCTGAAGGTGGAACTTCACAATAATAATCCAAAAATCATTCTTTCAAGAACTTCTCCTATGTTCCTGGAACGATTGTTTGAATTGGAAGTTCCGGAAATAGCTGACGGATTGATTAGTATAAAAAAGATCGTCAGAGAACCGGGAGAGCGAGCTAAGGTAGCCGTGGAGTCCTATGATGACAGGATTGATCCTGTGGGGGCTTGCGTTGGTATGAAAGGAAGCAGGATTCATGGTATCGTTCGTGAACTCAGGAACGAGAACATTGACGTGATAAATTACACGGTAAACCAGACACTATATATTTCCCGCTCATTAAGTCCTGCTAAAATTACGAGTATCAATATAGATACGGAAAATAAAAGAGCCTCTGTATACCTAAAGTCGGATCAGGTGTCACTCGCAATAGGCAAGGGAGGCTTAAATATCAAGCTTGCTGCAAAACTTACGGGTTATGAGATAGACGTGTTCCGGGAAAGCGGTGAAGAGGATTTTGATGTGGATCTGGAAGAATTTGCAGATGAAATTGATAGCTGGATCATTGATGAATTGAAGAGCATCGGATGCGATACTGGCAGGAGTGTTCTGAACCTGAGTGTACAGGAATTGGTAAGAAGAACTGATCTTGAGGAAGAAACGATAAAGGAAATCCGCAGCATCATTCGTACGGAATTCGAATAATATTTTAATCAGAATAATTGCAATATGGCTGAAGCCAAAGCAAAAAGATTATCAAAAGTAGCAAGAGAGCTTAATGTGGCTACGACCACGATCGTGGAATTTCTGGATAAGAAAGGACACGAGATAGAACAGAGCCCCAATACAAAGGTTCCGGAGGAGCTGTATGTCATACTTCTGGAGCAATTTCAACCGGATAAGATTGTTGGGGAAAAAGCCCATAATATACAGTTACCTGATCTGAGTAAACGACAGGAGAAGGAAAGTTCTGAGGAAGGTGATGAAGTACTTGTGAAATCCAATACGGTTTCTGAAACCCCAGCACCCCCCAAAGATGAACCGGTCAAGGAGAAGACACCCGAACCTGCCAGGGAAGAGGCGCCTGTCGAGGATAAAATTGAGGAAACCGCAGAACCGGAAGTAAAGAAGGAGCAAGAGAAAGAAAAGGAAGAAACCGCTCCCGTAGCTGAGGAACAACCAGAAACACCTCCGGAAGCACCTGTTGAGGCTAAACAGGAAGGACCGAAAAAGCTGGAACGCCAGCAATTTAAGGTGGTAGGAAAGTTGGATCTTGATGCGTTAAAAGCACGGCCTGCAAAAAAACAGGAAGAAAAGAAGGAGGCGGAAAAAGCAGAAATTGAAGAAGCCGCAGAAATAGTAGAAGTTCCGGAGGAAAAGGAAATAGAGCCGGTTGCGGAAGAAAAGAAAGAGGAAGGAATAGAGGAAGAAAAACCTGAAGTTCAGGATCAGCAAAAGGAGGAAGAAAAGGGAGAAAAAAGACCGGAGAAAAGAGAGACGGTAATGAAGGAGGCCCAGGGACTGAAAATTGTTGGAAAAATAGATCTGGATAAAATTCAAAAGAAAAAGCCGGTAGCTTCTACCTCTGATCTGTCATCAATCAAAAAGAAGCGGAGAAAGCGGAAACGGATTGCGGGAGCACCCGAAACAAAAGCACCTGATACCCGGCAACGTGGCGGAGCTGCAAAAAAGGAAAGAGCGCCCAAAGCTGCTGATAAACCCGAAATTGATGATAAGCAAATCCAGGAACAGATAAAGGCTACATTATCCCGCTTGAGCGGGCAGAATCCAAAACAGGCTTCTAAAAGCAGGTTAAAGAAGAAAAAGAAAGAACAGCGCGAGCAAAAAGAGGCCGGTGAGGTAGAACAGGAAACCACAACACTCCAGCTTACTGAGTTTATAACAGTTAAAGAGCTCGCTTCCATTATTGATGTTCCGGTCACGGATGTTATCACAGCCTGCATGGGCATGGGAATGATGGTATCAATAAACCAGCGGCTCGATGCAGAGGCCATCACTTTTATTGCAGATGAATTTGGCCATGATGTGGAATTCAAAGATGTAGACGTGGATGAGCCAAGTATGGAAGAGGAGGATAATCCTGAAAACCTGATAGACCGTGCACCTATTGTTACCATCATGGGACACGTGGACCACGGGAAAACTTCTCTGCTCGACTATATCCGCTCTTCCAATATAATTGCCGGAGAGGCCGGTGGCATCACCCAGCACATTGGGGCTTATGCCGTTGTGTTGGAGAATGATAAGAATATAACTTTTCTGGATACTCCCGGCCATGAGGCTTTTACGGCAATGCGCGCCAGAGGAGCTAAGGTTACTGACGTGGCCATCATTGTAGTGGCTGCTGATGATAGCGTAATGCCACAAACAAAAGAGGCCATAAGCCACGCCCAGGCAGCAGGGGTTCCTATCGTATTTGCGATCAACAAGGTAGATAAGGAAGTAGCTGATCCAACTAGGATCAAGCAGCAACTGGCAGATATGAACCTCCTTGTGGAAGAGTGGGGCGGAAAATACCAGAGCCAGGATATTTCGGCTAAACAGGGAATGCATATAGACGACTTGCTGGAAAAGGTGCTTTTGGAGGCAGAGATGCTCGAATTAAAGGCGGATCCTAAGAAACGGGCTGTAGGAACAGTGATAGAGGCTTCTATGGACAAGGGTAAAGGAATCGTAGCCACCGTCCTTGTAGAAGGAGGAACCCTTGAAGTGGGCGACCCTATTTTAGCAGGATCCCACTATGGAAAGGTAAAGGCCCTTAACAACGAAAGGGGTGCAAGAGTGGGCAACGCAGGCCCATCCACACCGGTGCAGGTATTAGGCTTTGATGGCGCTCCCCAGGCAGGCGATAAGTTCTATGTCACGGAATCGGAAACGCAGGCTAAAGACTTTGCCAGTAAACGCAGGCAGCTTATCCGGGAACAAGGCATCCGGGCACGGAAGCATATTACGCTTGATGAAATAGGACGCAGGCTTGCCATTGGAAACTTTAAGGAATTGAATGTCATCATCAAAGGTGATGTAGATGGTTCTATAGAGGCACTTTCTGATTCCTTACTGAAGCTGTCTACACAGGAAATTCAGGTGAACGTGATTCATAAGGGTGTAGGGCAGATCTCGGAATCGGATGTACTCCTGGCTTCTGCATCCGATGCTGTAATTATCGGCTTTCAGGTGCGGCCTTCTATAAGTGCCCGTAAACTTGCAGAGCAGGAACAAATTGAGATCAGGCTCTATTCTGTAATTTACGATGCGATTGAGGAAGTGAAAGCAGCCATGGAGGGAATGCTTGCCCCATCTGTAGAGGAAAGGATTATCTCTAATATTGAAGTACGCGATGTATTCAAAATTACCAAAGTGGGTACGGTAGCGGGTTGTATGGTATTGGACGGAAAAGTACACCGGAATAGTAAGGTACGCCTGGTACGTCAGGGAGTAGTGGTATATGATGGTGAAATACACGCTCTCAAGAGATTTAAGGATGATGTAAAAGAGGTGGCGGCCGGATACGAATGCGGTATTTCCATTAAGAATTATAATGACATCAAGAGCGGAGATATCATTGAAGCTTACGAGGAAGTAGAAGTGAAAAGGAAGTTGTAGGAGCTGGTTATAAATAAATGTGAACAATAAGCAACGAATTCCTGCTTATATATTCAACACCAATAACCAACACAATGGCTGATAAAAAGCAAAAATCTCCTCCCGAAAAGAATGAGCGATATGATAAAAAAACACCAGATCCCCGGAAATATGAGGAGCGTCATTTAGAAAATGAGCAGCAGGAAATGGAAGAGCAGGAAAACCGCGAAAGAACCGAAACGCATCAGCGCACGAACGATGCGGAGCGATAAACAGTAGTCCTGGAGATTAGAGACAACTCGTTCTGCCGCCATCTACCGGCAAGTTCACTCCATTAATGTGACTCGCAAAAGGGCTGGCAAGAAAGCAAACGGCATATCCCAGTTCCTCCGGATGAGCGAAACGGCCGGCAGGAATTTCATCTTGCATTTCTTCAGTAATCTCTGCAACCGTCTTTCCAGCTTTTTCAGCTTTATTCGAGATAATCCCTTTTAAACGGTCAGTTTTAGTGGCACCGGGAAGGATGTTGTTTACGGTTATTCCAAAAGAGGCGAGTTCAAGCGAAAGCGTTTTCGACCAGTTAGCCACGGCACCCCTGATTGTATTTGATACACCCAATCCCTTTAGCGGCTGTTTTACAGACGTACTGATAATATTGATAATGCGGCCATAATTAACCTTCTTCATGCCTTCCAGAACGGTTTGTACCATCACCTGGTTGCTGATGAGGTGTTGCCGGAAAGCCTGCTCATAAGCAGCCGTATCAGCCGTATGCGCGGGTCCTGGCGGAGGTCCTCCTGTGTTATTTACCAGAATGTGAATTACACCGGCTTCCTCCATCAGCGTTTCCACCTTTGTCCGAAGTTCATCAGGCTGGTTATAATCGGCTTTTATATATGTATGATGCTGGCCTTTGCTTTTATCCAACTCTGCAAAGGCTTTCTGCAACTCTTCCTCGTTTCTGGCAAGAATGACCACATTGGCTCCGGCCCTGGCCAATATCAGCGCAGTTGCTTTCCCGATCCCTTTTGAAGCACCTCCTACAATTGCTGTTTTTCCGGTAAGGTCAATTTTCATTTCAATCTATTTTTATTCGACAAAGTAAAGGTCAAAAGATTGGGAAATAAAATGTGTCCGACTAAACTACCGGGGAAGGCTTGGAATGGGCCTCAGCTATTGGATAGCTTACTTTGACACAATTCCACGAGGACGCCATTGGTACTCTTTGGATGCAGAAAGCAGATGAGCTTGTTGTCAGCCCCATCCTTGGGTATTTCACTAATGAAATCAAAGCCTTCCTCTTTAAGCCTGCTTATTTCTGCATGAATGTCGTCCACCTCAAAAGCGATGTGATGAATACCCTGACCGCGCTTTTCGATAAATTTCCCGATAGGTCCTGATTTTTCGGTTGTTGCAAGCAATTCCACTTTCGTATCGCCAAGCCCGAAGAAAGAGGTAATCACATTTTCAGAATCCACCTGCTCGGCTTTATAGTGCGCCTTTCCAAACAACCGTCTGAAAAGCTCATTTGCTTCCCCGGCATTGCTTACGGCAATACCGACATGTTCTATTTTTTTAAACATTTATCAGGATTGTATTTGCTTATAAATTTTGCTTTTAAACGAATAGAAGAATGTTTCGGGAAATTCAAAATCGTCTTTTAATAAAACTTGTGTTTTAATTTAAAACTATATAATAATAGGATAGAGCCTTGATTATAAGGCGCTAAAAGCTTTTTTATTAAAATTAATAATAAAATAATCAGGGGCGGACGGTTTCTTTTTCACCGATCATTTCGGCTACGGCCTGCATAATTCCCTTTTCATCGTAACCGCATTCTGCATAAAGCTCTGCTTGAGTACCGTGGCTTACAAAATCATCAGGAATGCCGAGGCGTTTCATCTGTGCCTGATACCCGTTGTCGCTCATAAATTCTAGGATCGCACTCCCAAAACCGCCCTGGATGCAGCCATCTTCCACGGTGATAATTTTACTGTAGTTTCCGAAAACCTCATGCAGCAGTTCCTCGTCAAGGGGCTTTACGAAGCGCATATCATAGAGGGCTGGAAAGACACCCTCATCCTCCAGCAGTTCGCAAGCACGGATCGCAAGATTACCGATGTGGCCAATGCTAAGGATGGCGACTTCCTGGCCATCACGCAACTTTTGACCTTTACCGATTTGAAGTTTCCTGAAGGGCTTCTTCCAATCCACCATTACCCCTGCACCCCGTGGATAGCGAATGGAGAAGGGGCCGTTATTTTCTACCTGGGCGGTGAACATCAGGTTGCGAAGTTCTTCCTCATTAAGCGGAGCTGAGACAATCATATTAGGAATGCAGCGGAAATAAGCAATGTCAAACGAGCCATGATGCGTTGGCCCATCTGCTCCTGCCAGGCCCGCGCGATCGAGGCAGAAAACCACATGTAGGTTTTGGAGCGCCACATCATGGATCACCTGATCGTATGCGCGCTGCATAAAAGTGCTGTAAATATTACAGAAGGGTACCAGCCCTTGCGTGGCCAGCCCTGCCGAAAACGTCACGGCATGTTGCTCTGCAATTCCCACATCAAATGCGCGGTCCGGCATTACCTTCATCATAATGTTCATGGAAGATCCTGAAGGCATGGCTGGCGTAATGCCAACAATCTTTGGGTTCTGTTCTGCCAGTTCTACGAGTGTATTGCCAAATACATCCTGGTATTTTGGGGGCTGCGGGGAAGAGGGTGGCTTTTTAAAAAGCTCACCGGTAATTTTATCGAATTTACATCCCGGGCTGTGCCATAGCGTTTGATCTTTTTCCGCAGCCTTAAATCCCTTTCCTTTGACGGTAATGCAATGGAGCAGCTTAGGTCCCGGAATATCACGGAGGTCTTCAAACAGCTTTGCTAGCCGGATGACGTCATGGCCATCCACAGGTCCAAAATATCTGAAGTTCAGCGCCTCAAAAATGTTGCTTTGGCTGGTAAGAAGGCTCTTTACGCTCGCCTCTATGTTTGAAGCCAGAACCTGTGCCTTGGGTCCGAACTTGTTGATCTTGCCCAGCACATTCCATACGTCATCGCGGAATTTATTATAGGTATGGCTGGTGGTAATGTCAGTAAGATATTCCTTCAGCGCACCTACGTTGGGATCTATGCTCATGCAGTTATCATTAAGCACTACCAGCAGGTTGCTGTCAGAAACCCCTGCATGGTTCATCCCCTCGAAGGCCATCCCGGCAGTCATAGCTCCGTCTCCGATCACTGCAATATGCTGGCGGTCTCTTTCACCCTTCATGCGCGAGGCTACGGCCATACCCAAAGCAGCCGATACCGAAGTAGAAGAATGGCCAACACCAAAAGTATCATACTCACTTTCGCCTCGTTTGGGGAAGCCACTGAGTCCCTCGTATTGGCGATTGCTAATGAAATTAGATCTTCGTCCGGTGAGTATTTTATGGCCATACGCCTGATGCCCGACATCCCACACTAGCTGATCATAAGGAGTTTTGAATATGTAATGCAATGCAACGGTCAGTTCCACCACTCCCAGGCTGGCTCCGAAATGGCCCCCATAAATAGAGACGATATCAATAATATGCTGCCGGACTTCCTGGCTGATCTGGGGTAAGTCTTCGATGTTGAATTTCCGTAAATCTGCGGGAAATTCGATTTGCCCCAAATGGGGACCAGGTGCAATTTTCATTATAGGACGTTAAATTTAATTCCGTACCGCTGAAGGTTTGACATCAACAGAAACACAAAATTACGGTTTTTCGTATTTCAGCCTTTCCAGCCATTTCTCATAAACCTGCTGTTTGCAAAACGTTTTATACATTAACCACCTGACATGGATGAAGTTTTCTATTTCGATGGTACATTAATCACAGCGGATCATGCAGATGCCTGCCCGGAAAAGGTGAAGCGCCACTTTGAAGCTGTGAGAGAAATTACTGATGCATGGCAGCAGGGAAGGCAGCAGTTTACGCTCAATACCTCCGGTTCTACCGGCCCACCCAAGACAATCCGGTTTTCCCGGGAAGCGCTGACCCGGAGTGCTGAAATGACGGCAGAGGTTTTTGACCTCGGAAAGGGAATTACGGCCTTGCTTTGCCTTTCTGCAGAATATGTTGCCGGCTTTATGATGGCGGTGCGGGCGCAGGTAAACGGATGGAAACTCATCGTGGTGCCGCCTTCTTCCAATCCGTTGCTGCATCTCCCGCCCGGTATTTCAATTGATTTTGCCGCATTCATCCCGATGCAGATGCAAGCTATTCTTAGGGGAAGCGGGCAATCTGTGAGAATGCTGCAAAACTCCAAATTGATTATCGGGGGTGGAGCCGTGAGTGCTGAACTGGAAGATACGATCCGGAAGAACCGCATTACCGCATGGCACACCTACGGAATGACTGAAACGCTTACCCATGTAGCCATCCGGAAATTAGGCCCCGACAAAACCGAAACAGCATTTATTCCTTTGCCGGGCGTGGCGATTTCAGTAGATGAAAATAACTGTCTTGCCCTGACCGTGCCTGCGCTGAATGGACAAAGTGTACAAACGCGGGATAGGGTGGAATTGCAGGAAGATGGCAGGTTCATTTGGCTGGGCCGGTTGGATAACGTGGCAAACAGCGGTGGCCATAAAGTACAGTTGGAAAAAGTGGAAGCAGCAGTAGCTTTCGCTTTAAATAAATTGAAACTTGAAACTGATGATTTTTTTGCGGCAGCCATTCCAGACGCTCATCTGGGAGAAATGGTGGTTGTATTTTTAAATAAAAAGATAAATGTTAAAAATGAACTTATTAAAATAGCTACTGAAAAGTTGCATCGTTATGAAGTCCCAAAAGAAATAATAGAAGCAACGAAGTGGAAAAAAACGGCCAGTGGGAAAGTTGATAAACAGGCGATTAGGCTTGATTATTTAAATGAAAAAGCGATCGGGTTATTGTAGGGAAATTACAGGAATTATTTTCGTTTGCCCTTCCTCTCGCGCCTGTTAGGCCTTTCTGTTCTCTTTGATGGATTTTCCCCTGCAATTTGCAGATCTATATTTCTTTCCTGCAGATTGGTATTCACCACGATAACTTTTAGCGGATCACCGAGCTGATAAAATTTGCCGGTGTTATTACCCACAATCCGGTAACTTTCTTCGTCAAGAGAATAGTAATCATCGCTCAGTTCGCTGAGGCGGATCATACCCTCACAGGCACTGGGTTTCATTTCTACATAAATTCCCCATTCGGTAACGCCTGAGATGATGCCGTCAAACTCCTCTCCGATGCGCTCGCTCATATATTCTACCTGCTTATATTTAATGCTGGCGCGCTCAGCCTCCGCTGCACGAACTTCCATTTCGCTGCTGTGCTTGCATTGCTCTTCTATTTCTTCCTGCCTGATTTCCAGCTTGCTGTTTAGCAGGTAATGCTCCAGGAGGCGGTGGGCGATCATGTCAGGAAATCGCCTGATGGGTGAGGTAAAGTGAGTGTAGTAATCGAAGGCAAGCCCATAATGGCTGCTTTTCTCTGTGGTATAAAATGCCTTGCTCATGCTGCGAATGGCGAGAGACTGAAGCATGTTCTGCTCCGGCCTTCCTTCTACTTTTTCCAGCAGTTGGTTGAATGAGCGGCTAAGGGCTTTTTGATTTTTGGTGTCAATTTTATGTCCGAACCGGGCTGCGACCTTTGCAAAAGATTTTAACTTATCGTCAGGTGGAAAATCGTGATGGCGGTAAACGAAAGGGCGGTTGCTCGTTTTCTGGTCTTTTTTGAAAATAAATTCAGCCACTTTCCGGTTGGCCAGTAACATAAAATCTTCAATCAGTTTATGCGCATCTTTTCTCACTTTTGGGATTACTTCCAGCGGTTTACCATTTTCATCCAGCCGGAATTTTACCTCGGCAGTTTCAAAGGATAAAGCTCCTCCTTCAAATTTCCTTTCACGAAGTTTATAAGCGAGTTGATTCAGCGTAAGCAGTTCCTCCGCAAATTCACCTTTACCGGTCTCAAGCCGTTCCTGGGCATCTTCGTAAGAAAAACGCTTATCGCTGTGGATAATCGTTTTGCCAAACCATTCCTTTTTCACGTTTCCGTCCTCATCCATTTCTACCAATACAGAAAAAGTAAGCTTGTCCTCGTTGGGTCTTAAGGAGCACAGTTCATTGCTCAGCCGCTCCGGTAACATGGGAATAACTCGATCTACAAGGTAAACGGAAGTGGCCCGTTCAAATGCCTCTTTATCCAGGGCAGTTACTGGTTTCACGTAGTGCGTTACGTCCGCGATATGCACTCCGATCTCCCACCTTCCACTCTCCAGTTTTCGGATTGACAGCGCATCGTCAAAGTCTTTTGCATCGTCCGGGTCTATTGTAAAGGTTGTGATTGGCCGCAAGTCTCTCCTTGCGCTGACGTCTTTGGCTGTTATCTCACCAGGGATCTTTGCGGCATCCTGTACTACATTTTCCGGAAAAGTAGTGGGCAGGTCAAATTCGGCAATGATGGCATTCATCTCCGTTGAGTGCAAGCCTGCTGCCCCAAGAATGGTTACCACCTTCCCTACAGGGTTTTTGCTGTGTGCGGAATACTCTGTGATCTTCACTATCGCTTTATCGCCATTCTTTCCTTCACCCAAATTTCGCATGGGGATAAATATATCAACCGGCATTCTGCGGCTGTCAGGAACCAGGAAAGCAAATTTCTCCTGAACTTCCAACGTACCTACAAATTCTTCCTTGTGGCGTTTCAGCACTTCTACTACCTCGCCTTCCGGTTTTTTGTTGCGCCTGCGGGCATAGAGCAGCACCCGCACCTGATCGCCATGCAAGGCAGTATTCAGCAATTTTTGCTGCACGAAAGTATCATCTTCCGTCTCCTCTGAAACGATAAAAGCGGAGCCGCTCTTTGTCATGTCCACCACGCCTTCAATGAACTGCGATTCAGGCACGTGCCTGAAGCTGCCACGCTTTTCTTCTTCAAGGTATCCTTCTTCATTCAAATCCTGCATCACCTCCAGCAGTGCCTCGCGTTCATGATCGTCTGTGAGGCCCAGTTGCTTTGCAAGCTGCTTATAATTGTATTGCCTGTCTTCATGGTCTTTCAGGAAATCCAGTGCGTCCTTGCGCAGTTCCTGTGTATCCACCGGCATCTTTCCTTTGCCTTTTTTCTTTGTCATTTACTTCTTATTTCAGAATGTAAAAGTAATAGCTGGAATGATTGTTCTGGAATATCCGGATAGAAAGGCCGGGATTGCCATAAGCCAATAGCACTACCCAGTGCTCCATCGTTTTGCCTGAAACAAATGAAATTCCAGGACAAAAAAAGAGACGCTGGCAGTTTGGGCTAACTGCATGGCGTCTCTTCATATAAATCAGCTAAATGTTGAAGCGTTAATCCTTCTGCACAAGCTGCACGTTTATATGCATCTTAATCGTATCTCCTACCACCACACTTCCGGCTTCAGTAACGGCATTCCATTGCAAGCCATATTCTTTCCGGTTTATGCTTCCGTTCACCTCAAATCCGGCTTTCTTCTGTCCATAAGGATCTGTGACCATGCCGCCATGCTCTACGTCAAGCTCCACATCTTTGGTGGTTTCGCGAATGGTGAGTTTGCCTTTTAATTTATACTCATCTCCCTTTACCTGCTTCAATATGCCATCCCTGAATTTAATCTGAGGATGTTTTTCGGCATTAAAGAAATCGTCTGACTTCAGGTGATTGTCCCGGTCAGAGGCATTTGTGTCGAGGCTTTTTACATCAATGGTAAAATTTACCGTAGCATTATCAAGTTTGTCGCCTTCCGTATACATCTCGCCATTGAATGACTTAAAGGTGCCGGTAACGGTGGAGATTACGAGGTGCTTGGCCTTAAACTGTACTTCGCTGTGGCTGGGGTCTACTTCCCATTTTGTGCGGTTGTCTGTGCTCATAACTATTTGATTTTTAAATGAAATGAATTCCCCGTGGTAATACCGGGCAAATTACATGTATATACATATAAACGAGTGGGATTGTTTTGATCGCGGGATATTATAGATCGGAACGAGAAGTTTATGACGAAATGGAAATATAACCTGATGAACGAAAAGTCAGGGGGCTTCTACAATAGTTTTATCGAAGAAGCCAGGAATGGGTTAAAGGACCGCATCCGGATGGGGTGGTGGATCTTTTGGCCCTTTATTCATTTCATCCTCTCGTTCATAAGCCGTAATTATATCCTTGACAAGGCGGTGGCGGATCACGTCTACTGTGGTAAGCCTTATGACAGAAATTCCCTCGATATCCCGTAGCGTATCAATTGCCGAGATCAAACCCGATTTCTGATGGCGGGGAAGATCAATCTGCGTAAGGTCTCCGGTAATGATAAATTTAGCCTGTGGCCCCATCCGCGTCAGGAACATTTTGATTTGCGAAGGGGTGGTGTTTTGCGCTTCATCCAAAATAACGTAGGCGTGGTTGAGCGTCCGGCCCCGCATAAAGGCAAGAGGTGCGACTTCAATTATGCGATGCTCCATATACTGCCGGAGTTTCTCAGGTGGGATCATATCATCCAGTGCATCGTAGAGCGGACGCAGGTAGGGGTCAATTTTTTCTTTCAGATCTCCGGGCAGGAATCCCAGATTTTCTCCGGCTTCAACCGCAGGACGGGTCAGCACGATACGCTTCACCTGCTTGTTTTTGAGAGCCCTGACCGCAATTGCCACGGAAGTGTAAGTTTTACCGGTACCAGCCGGGCCTACGGCAAAAACAATATCGTCATTTTCTGAAGCCGTTACCAGCCTGTGCTGGTTGGGCGTTTTGGCTTTTATCACAGCGCCTTCATTTCCCACGAGCAGAAACCCTTCTTCATGTACCGGTGCCGGTGCTTTGCTGGCTCCGGGCTTAGTATTGGTTTCGAGGATGTTGCTCAGGGCAGGCTCCGGCAGGTTTTGGTAGCGCGAAACGTATTGGATCATCCGCCTGATCTTTTCGTGCAGGCGCAGCATTTCGTCATCATCTCCTTTGAGGATGATCTCATTGCCGCGTGCCAGAATTATGAGTTTGGGAAATTGCTGCTGAAGGAGCTTCAGCCTTTCGTTATTAATGCCTAGTATCTCTACAGGATGTACTTCGTCTAAGCGAATTCGTGTTTCACTCAAATTATTGCTTATTTAGGTTTGCGTCAAAATCAAATTAATTTTGCCACCTTTTCACGCTATGCCTGTCATCACCCTTACCACTGATCTCGGTTTGAAAGACCATTATGTGGCAGCCGTAAAAGGCTATCTTCTGGCGCAGGCAATCGGAGCAAATATAGCAGATATTTCACACCAGATTCCCCCGTTCAACCTGGCAGAGGCATCTTTTATCCTGGGCAATTGCTACCGGGAATTTCCGTCAGGAACCATCCATCTGGTGAGTGTGGAAAGCAATTCTGATAACAGCGAGAATTTTATTTTGGTAAAGAGCGGGGAGCACCTTTTTATTCTTCGTGATAACGGACTTATTTCTTTGGTGCTGAAGGATGAGCCGGAGCTTGTGATAAAGCTTGATCTGGGGGAGCAGTCGCATTCCAACTTTCCGCTGCGGGAGATTATGGCGCCTGCAGCTTGCCGGTTGCTGAAGGGAGCAAAGCCAGAAGAGCTGGGAGAGCGCTGGAATGATTTCGACCGAAAGGCGCATTTGAGCCCTATTATCCAGCGCGATCTGGTTCGGGGCACTGTGATCTATATAGATAATTATGGCAATGCCATCACCAACATCCGGCTGGAGCATATTGAGCGCGTGAGAAAAGAACGCAGATTTGCAATGTACTTCAGCCGAAATGATACATTCACTGAATTTAACACGCATTACGCGGAGGTACCGGAGGGAGAAAAGCTTTGTCTCTTTAACAGTACCGGCCACCTGGAGATTGCGATAAACAAGGGAAATGCTTCGGGCCTGCTGGGGCTAGAAGCCGGACGCACTATATTAATTGAATTTCAATGATCATCAGAATTGTTAAAATGACCTTTCAACCGGAGAAGGTGAAAGCGTTTCAGGAAATATTTGATAACTCACAGGCACTGATTTTGGCAATGCGGGGTTGCCAACATCTGGAACTGTGGCGGCAGACTGCTTCCGGAAATATTCTTTTTACTTACAGTCATTGGAATTCCGAAGCGGACCTTGACCATTACCGGTATTCAGAACTGTTCAAAACTACATGGGCCAGAACTAAAGTGCTTTTTTCAGCGAAGGCTGAGGCATGGAGTGTAGAACAGGTTACAACCGCTGGAGAACCGGATACCGAATGAACTCAGGAGAATATGAAATAAAGACGAGTAATTAAGAACTGAAGAATCAAATTCCTGAAATTCTGCGTTAATATCGGAAATAAGACCAAAAGAAATTCTTGACTAGGAAAGAAGATCGGATGGAAGTATCACCGGCAATTTTTAAAATTATTTTTAGATGAGAAGAAAATATAATTATACCTATCCATTGATGGTAGGGCTGCTGATCGCGTTAGGAATGTTTATCGGTGCGCGCTTCAATCCCGGGGTGGAACCGGGTAAGTACAAGAAGCCTTCAGCTAAGCTGGAAGATGCCTGGAAATATATTACAGGCTCTTATGTTGATACCCTTAATGAGGAGGAGATGGCTGAAGAGGCCATTCGCGGAATGCTGGAACATCTGGATCCGCATTCAGCCTATATTCCTGCAAAGGACCTTCAGGAAATTAATGAACCGCTGGAGGGAAACTTTGAAGGGATCGGAATTGAATTTAATATACTCAACGATACGATTGTTGTGGTATCGCCCATAGCCGGAGGCCCTTCGGAAGCGTTAGGAATTCGTGCAGGTGACAAGATCATAAAGATTGAGAATACAAGTGTCGCAGGAGAGGAGATCAGCAATGAAGACGTGATAGGCAAGCTGAGAGGTAATAAAGGAACCCAGGTAAATATCACCATTTATCGTCCTTCCGCCAGAGAGGAAATTGAATATAAAATTACAAGGGATAAAATTCCAATTTATAGTGTGGACGCCTCTTATATGGCGGCTCCATCAGTAGGATATATTAAAATAAGCCGGTTCAGCAGAACTACCTTAGCGGAGTTTGATGATGCCATGAAGGAGCTGAAAGGTAAAGGCATGGAGTCATTGATCCTGGATCTGCGCGGAAACCCTGGCGGCTACCTGAATGCGGCAATAAACCTGGCAGATGAATTTCTTCCGGAGGACAAGCTGGTGGTATACACTGAAGGACGTGCAAAGCCGCGCCAGACCTATAATGCTACAAGCAAGGGCAGTTTTGAGCTTGGAAAGTTAACAGTACTGATAGACGAGGGATCCGCTTCAGCCAGTGAGATCGTATCCGGTGCAGTGCAGGACTGGGACCGCGCAGTGATCATAGGCCGGAGATCATTCGGCAAAGGGCTGGTGCAGGAGCCTTACCTGTTTGCAGACGGAAGCGGGATGAGGCTGACGGTGGCCCGGTACTATACGCCTGCCGGGCGCAGCATCCAGAAGCCTTACTCCCACGGAATTGAATCTTACCAAGATGAGTTGGAACGCAGATTCGAGCATGGCGAGTTTACCAATCCTGACAGTATCGTATTTGCGGATTCCCTTAAATATACTACTTCCGGAGGCCGAACGGTTTTTGGCGGTGGCGGCATTATGCCGGATGTTTTTGTACCCCTGGATACATCAGACAATACCAGCTACCTGGCTGAAGTGGTGGGCAAAGGGCTGGTAAACCAATATGCCCTGAATTACAGCGACCGTAACCGGCAACAACTGGAAGAGAACTACAGCACGCTGGATGAGTTTATCAGTGGCTTTGAACTGACAGAAGCTATAATGAATGACTTTACCCGGTTCGCATCAGCAGAGGATGTGGAATTTAATTTATCACAATATGAACTCTCTAAGGATGTTTTGAAGGCTCAGATAAAAGCACTGATCGCCAGGCAATATTGGCGGAATGAGGGATTCTATAAAGTCATTAACCGGCAAAACAAGGCTTACAACGAGGCTATAAAAATTATCCAGAAGGATGATTTCAGAGCGCTGGGAATTCGGGAAAATTAATCTGGGCGATATAAATAATGCCTGCGGTACAAAGCAATTGTTTCCTAGGTTCTTCATTAATCAAAAAGGCAGAACATCTGCGTTCTGCCTTTTTGGTTAATGTTATATAGTAAGATAAATTTATTCTTTATGGCCGCCTGGCCCATGTGCATGTTTATGTTCCAGTTCCTCCTGTGATGCCTCCCGCACCTCAAGCACTTTTCCTTTAAAATAGAGGTCCTGGCCAGCCAGCGGATGGTTGAAATCCATTTTTATGCTTTCTCCAAGTTCCAGCACCCGGCCCTGCAGCTTGTTGCCGGCTTCATCCTGCATTGGGACAACATCGCCTTCCTTGATCACTTCTTCCGGTTGCTTGCCATCCAAAGAAAAGATTTCACGCGGAAGATCAACAATGGCTTCCTCTTTTACAGGGCCATAAGCCTCATCGCTGTTCAGTGGAAAATCGAACGCGTCCCCTTCCTTAAGGCCTTTCAATTCGTCTTCAAATTTTGGCACCAGATTTCCCGCACCATACAAAAATGTAAAAGGATTTTCCGGCTCCACCTTCTCTACAAGCTCTCCCTTTTCATCATTCAAATGCAGTTCGTACCACAAGGAAACTACTTTTTCATTTGAAATATTCATTGCTATTGATTTTATGTGAACAAAATTAAAAAACCGGGAAATTAAGGGAATCCCTGTTGCCCGTCAATATAATGAAGCAATTAGTGCCGGTTTAGGTTCAAAGAATTGCACGAAATCATGACAGGGAAAGATGTCTGAACGAGGTGGGAGCAGGTTTTTTTTGATGCTTTCAATATTTGTGGCATGCAGGAAAAGCATCGTGCGGACCCGCCTTTCTTGTTTGTCCCAAACTATATTTCTTGAAGCAAGGCAAAATATAAAATTGTTTCCCGGCATGTAGGAATTGAATGATTGAAAAGTCCTCTATATTGCTGTAAATAGTATGCTTATAGCTCTTGCATCAAAAAATCATCAACAATCAGGAAAATTTTTGCGCAATAAAATGATATATATTTGATACATTTGCAGCTCATAGCGGTACAAAATAATATATTCTTGACAGTTACAGTTTAATTAATTTCCTATATCTCCGGGCGGATTCCGGACGTATGTTATGCGAATGCCTCACAAGACATGGCTTTGTGAGGCATTCGCATTTTTTGTGATCATTAGGCCTGCTATTCCCTCCAGGCTGAAAACGGCTATTACCTGATCAGGGTCACTGTTCCGGTTACTTTTTGTATCGTGCCGCCCAGGTGCGAATAGTTGAACAGAAAGTAATATCCTCCTGCCGGCAATTCCTGGCCATCATTCTTCATCCGGCCATTCCAGGTGTATTCGCTGTCGTTGCTTTCAAATACCTTTTCGCCCCAGCGGTTATAGATTTTCAGGTGATAATAGGTGTGGCCTTTAATCCGGACAACGAAATTATCGTTGTAGCCATCATTATTGCCAGGGGTGAAAACATTCGGAATGAAGAGATCTATGTCTATGAGAATGGTGCGGCAGAAAGTATCTACACATTCCTGCGCATTTGTGGCCAGGAGGCACACCTCTATTTCTCCGGCTTCCTGGAATGAATGGAAGAAATCCCCCATGTGATCAAACGTTACCGGAGCGCTGCCATCATCAACCGTCCAGACAAAGCTGTTGGCATTCTTTGATTCATTTTTGAACGTGAACATTGGCATTTCGCTTTTCAGGGAATCTATTGTAAAAAAGGCGAGAACATCCACCACTTTCACTTGCCTTTGTACGGTAAGATTGCAGGACGCTCCTGTGGGGTAATAATTTATGATATACGTTCCTGTGTCATTATACACATGCTCAAAGTTACCGGTGCTGTTGCTGTCAGTATTTCCATCCCCGTAATCTATGCTGTATTCAGAATAGCTTGTATCTGAGGCATCTCTGAATTCCACTGGAAAATTTACGCACACGATCTCGTCAGCGATCAGGCCTGCTTCATTTGGAGGCAACACGGTAACCTGTATGTCGCACCCATTAAACGGATAAAAGTCTGTGCAGTAAATGATCGAATCATTATCATCTCTCACGCTGTCTCCGGCAAATAATTCGAGGCAATAAACACCGGGAGTGCCGTAAGTAAAGGTGAGCGTATCTTCTCCTGCTTTAGGTTGATAGGTTCGGCCATCGCCAAGTTTCCACTCCTTCACGGATCCATTTGTGGAAAAATCCACTACGGTTACGGTGAAGGGAAAGCATCCGCTGCTATCCCCAATAATCTTAAAGCGGGGAGTAGGCCCCTGAATGGTTACTTTGCGGGTGAAGGTACTGGTGCATCCCGGCCCGCCCCGGTTGCTGTTAAATAACCTTACGGTAAGTGTCACAGTAAACTCGCCATTATGCAGAAACACGTGAGACACCTTTTTCCCCGTGCTGTCAGTCTTCAGCAGCGGTGCGCTGCCATCCCCGAAATCCCACTCATATTCCACGATGCTGTCAAGGCCGGACTCTGGCAACTGTATGGTGGAATTATCTGTAAAGCTGATTATTTGCGGAGCGCAGATGCGGGTGGCTCCGGGGCTGTCCACGGTAAAGCTTGCCGAAACACCTACTACTTTTATAAAATCCTTCAGTTCCTTTACCTGCCAGTCACAACCTGAACTGTCTTTCGTAAAAACCCTGATAGTATAGCTCCCGATGCTATCATATTTAAAGGTCGGTGTATAGATGGAATCATCAGGAATGCTGTCGCCATCCAGATCCCATTTTATTTCTTCCACAATATCTGGAACACGCCCGTTCCTGAGCCCGATTGGGTTGAACCAGAAAAGCCTGTTTTCCAGAACTACATTGCTGTCTTTATTAAAGGTGTAATAATTCACTCTGGGTGTAAAAAGCACGCTGTCCCCAATGCAGACAACGGTATCGCCCGGAATGATCGTGGCGTTATGGCCTATAAAGAATTTCCGGTCTTCGGAAATATTACACCCGAAACGTGAAATGATCCTTGTTCGGACAGTGAAAACTCCTGTGCGGTCATGGCTGAACAGTACTGTATCAAGCAGGCCATTGACGGTATCAGGATCATTGATGTCCAGCGTAATGTCATGCACTGAAGTCGTTATAGTATCCCCGTTTATAATTCTGAAAGAAAGAGTATCGCTTTTCAGCGTATCAATACTGGAAGAAGGTCCGGCCTGGTAGAAGTAATCAAGGATAAATAATTTGATCCCCGGTTGTAGCTTATCCCTTGGAGAAATCCGGAAGGTATCTCCGGGACAACCATTTTTGGGATTCAGGTTAAGCGTTGGGTCAAAGCCGTGGATGTATTTATAATTATGATACCATGCAGTATCAATGCAATCGCCATTCTTCACTACAAACCCTATGGTTTTCCAGCCAGGCGTATGATATATGTGCGTATAATCGCTCACTTCCAGCATGTCCTTGCCGATCCAATCGTGCGTTGGCAGAAGCCGGCTTCCGCATGTGTCAGCTTTATGGTCAGCGGAATCAAAAACCACCCAGTAGTCTTCGGCTTCGCAAATCGGCAATATTTCCGAGAGATTGAGTTTTTGCCTCTCATCAACGCAATTGGGTCCGTTTAGGATCATTCCTCTTCTGAAGCCGAGTCCTTCCAGTTCTTTTTGCTTTTCGTGGGTCATGTGTTGAATGGTATCGAATTCGGGAGCCCAACCGGCATCTGCCGGGCCAATGGTGAGGGGCTGTGAAACGGCACTGGTGCAGCCTGCTACAGTATCAATCACCGTGAGCCTGGCCGCATAGCATCCCGGATCCACGTATTTATGTACCGGAACTTTTCTGGTGGAATACCGCGCGCGCTCATCAGGATTAGCCTCCGTGGAGGTGTCAGAGGTTCCTTCGTCAAAATCCCAGAAATAGATGAGGCTGTCGCTGGCACTGCCATAGCTGGGGTTTTTACAGACATCAGGAAATCCTGGTGGTATATCATCCATTGCCTTGTATCCCCGGTGCTTAACCGTGTTATTTACGAAGTGTACCCAATTGGGTGCTGTGCAGCTATACAAGTCACTGTCATGTATATTCTGCGGATTATAAAAGCCGGTGGATTGCTGAAATACCTGGCCTGAAGGCAAAGGCTGCCCCATGATCCATGTTTTTTTTGTTTCTACAATTTCAGTGGTATCTCTGAAAACCACAGATGAAGGTTTAAGCATGATGCCATATTCATACAGTGTGTCAAGGCCGCAAATACGTGTTTTAGTGATGGTTTTGTTTGCTGTATCCGCGTTGCAAAATATCTCCACTCGGTTCCCGCCAGGTTTAAATACCGTATCCAGTGTGCTGTAATGCACTACGGAATCGAGGCAGTTGTCAATTGTTTGAGGCCATCCGCCAGTTGGAAATGGTTGCGGAGAGCGGTAGCTGTTTCGGGAAGCCGGTGGCGGATAGTTGATCAAGGCCAGAGGACCGGTAATATTCACCATTCCGCAGTAGGTGGTATCTTTTATACAGCCTGCGGACTTTATCTTTAAATATATGTCGAAACTTCCCGGTTCGGAAAAAAGGTGAGAAGGTTCATAGTCATCTCTGATTTCGTTGGATTCGAGACTGCCAGGGTCGCCAAAGTTCCATTTGATGCTAAAGTCCAGTGGGCCTACCGGCTGATTGAACTGCACAAGCGGAGGCCCATCAAAACACATAGTCCCGGATGGGAACGCGGTAATATCAAAAATGGGCGGTTGAAAAAATATAGGAAATGGATGCCTGGTAGTATCACGGCATCCGATTTCATTCTCAAATACCAGCTTCACGTAGTGGTTGCCAGGTTTGTTGTATATATGCTTTGTATTTGTCCATAGATTGCTGCAATTGGATGTGCTGAAGTCGCAGCTATCAATGCTTCCATCACCATATATCCAGAAAAATTTAGTGATCTTCATTCCGGTGGTATCAGTCAAATTGATGAGTGTAGCTTCCAGCGGGCAGCTATCATTTAGGGTGACATCAAAAACCGGCTTGAATCGCTCAGAGAATTTGAGGGTAATATCCTTTCTCACCAGGTTCCGGCAACCATTGGTATCGGTTACTTCCAGCGTAACGGAGTATGTGCCGTTTGCGGAATACAGATGACAGGGCTTTGGCAATAAGGAGCCGCCTCCATCTCCGAATACCCAGTTCCAGCGGTGAATGGGCGCCCCGCTGTTGGCCATAATAGAGTTTTCGTCAAAACATAATGGTTCATTTGCACAAAGAGCTTGAGTGGCAGGTGTAACGATAACTGCTTCAGGGCTGTCAAAAATCAGGATAGGAACGTGGTAAGTCGCTGTACAACTTGTGCCATCGGTAAAATTGATGATCACGGAAGGAACGAAAGCACCTGTATCCTGATAAATATGGGTAGGGGCTGGATCCACAGAGGAACTACCATTGCCAAAATCCCAGCTATGGGATTGCGGAGTTTTTCCCTGGGGATATACTACGCTGAACTGTATGGGTTGTGGAACGCAGCCTTTTGTAGCGGATACGCTAATGGTACAGGTTTGCGCCTGCCCGGTCGCAGTAGCTAATATGAAAAGCAAAAGAGTGAGGCTGGAACGCAAAGGCTGAGAATTTTAGATATTATATTTCAAATATAATCTATAAGCAACAAATCAAGGCGGTTACTTAGTAGGACTCAATCAACAGTATCAGGTTGCCTTACATTCCATAAAAATATAATTAATAGTAGCGTGTGATCGTAGCAAGAATATTTTCAGCAAGCCTGTGCTCAACGCGGCTCCGGTCAGAAAACTCAAATTTCCCGCCCATCAGTTTTTCATATAATTCCACATACCGGTTTTGGATCATCAGCACGATTTCGTCTGTCATTTCGGGCATCTGCTGGTTTTCCTTTCCGCTGAAACCGCTTTCCATCAACCACTCTCTCACAAATTCTTTGGACAACTGCTTTTGGGGTTCTCCTGCCTTCTGCCTCTTGTCAAAGCCCTCGGAATAGAAATAGCGGGACGAATCCGGAGTATGTACTTCATCTATCAGGTAGATGATATTTTTCCGTTTGCCGAATTCATATTTGGTGTCAGCCAATACCAGTCCCCTCTTCTTTGCCAGCTTAGTTCCTCTTTTGAAAAGCGCTCGTGTATATTTCTCCAGGAAGGCGTAATCTTCTGCCGAAACCAATTTCTGCGCGATAATTTCCTGGCTCGAAATATCTTCATCATGCCCTTCTTTCGCTTTGATGGTGGGGGTAATAATCGGCTCAGGAAAGGGATCATTTTGCCGCATTCCTTCCGGCATTTTTACTCCGCATATAATGCGTTTCCCGCTATTGTATTCGCGCCAAGCATGGCCACACAAATAGCCACGTATCACCATCTCTACCGGAAAGGGTTCGCAGCGATGGCCAAAGGAAACCGCGGGATCGGGGACTTCCAGAAGCCAGTTGGGTACGATATCCTGCGTAGCTTTCAGGTTGGCTGCTGCTATCTGGTTGAGGATTTCACCTTTGTATGGAATGGCTTCAGGAAGAATAATATCGAAGGCAGAGATCCGGTCTGTGGCGATCATCAGGAGAAAATCATCTCCTATAAAATAAATATCCCGCACTTTTCCGTGCATCCTCCCGGTTTGGTTGGCAAAGTGGAAACGGGTTTCCTTAACGGGTATCTGCATCTTTTAGTGAGGTTTCAATTTTTTTTCAAGATGCATTTGCCTTGTGAATTCTGAAGCAAAAACAAATTCCTGAAGTTCCTTATTGTCAGAATTTTTAATGTCATCAGGTGAGCCGGTCCACCAGGTTTCTCCTTTGTGCAGATAAAGAATATGATCGCCAGCTTCAAATACGGAATTCATATCGTGGCTATTCATTATGGTGGTAATGTTCATTTCTTCTGTCAGTTCCTGGATCAGATTGTCAATCACTGATGCGGTGGCAGGATCCAGCCCTGAGTTAGGTTCATCCACAAAAAGGTAGCGGATCTCCAGCGCAATAGAGCGGGCTATACCCACCCGCTTCTGCATTCCCCCGCTTATTTCTGCCGGGTACAGGTGATTCACATTTTCCAGATTTACACGTTTTAATACCGTATCCACCCGCTCCAGCATTTCTTCCTTGCTTTTGGAAGAAAATATTTTTAATGGAAACATCACATTTTCCTCTACCGTGAGAGAATCAAAGAGGGCGGAACCCTGGAAAAGCATCCCAATTTCTTCCCTTATCTCTTTCCGTTTCTTGTAATCCATTTTGGTGAAATCGCGGTTGTCATATAAAATCGCGCCTTTATCAGGTTCCAGCAAGCCGACCAGGCACTTGACGAGGACGGATTTTCCACTGCCGCTCGCTCCAATGATTATATTCACTTTGCCGGGTTTGAACTCAGCATTGACCCCGCGAAGTACTTCATTCTCACCAAAGCTTTTATACAGGTCTTTAACTTCTATCATAATTCTGGATTAAAGGAACAATTGAGCAAGTAAGTAATCAAAAAACAAGATGAGCAGTGAGCTCCACACAATCGCTTTTGTACTTGCCTGGCCTACTTCCAGCGCGCCACCTTTCGTGAAATATCCCTGATAGGCCGAAACTGTTGAAATGACGAAAGCAAAGGTGAAGGTTTTGACAAGGGCAAAAACAAAAGTGTACGTTCTGAAGCTGTCCCGCATTCCGTAAACAAATTCATTTACGGTAACGATACCGGAAAGCTCGCCTGCAATGATGCCCCCGGTAATGCTCACTGACATGGCTATAATGATAAGAAGGGGAATCATGATGACACAGGCAACTATTTTGGGCAGCACCAAAAAGCTTGCGGAGTTGATACCCATTACTTCCAGGGCATCTATCTGCTCACTTACGCGCATCGTCCCGATTTCAGTAGCGATGCTGGATCCAATTCTTCCGGCAAGAACAAGGCTCGTTACCGTTGGCGCCAGTTCCAGAATAGTTGAATCACTTACTACAGATCCGATTACACTTGCCGGAATAAGTGAACTCACAAGCTGATAGGCTGTTTGGACGGTGGTTACAGCGCCCATAAAGGCGGAGATAACCAGTACGATCCCGATGCTGTTTACACCCTGCTTGTTCATTTCCTGAATCAGGTTATCAAAATACACTTCCCAATTTTCAGGTCTTGAGAAGGATGTGCCAATGAGTTTCAGGTATCGGCCCAGGTGGGTAAATGCATTCATAGGTGTGGTTTAATGCCAGGGACTTTGGCAAATATCTAATTAGGAAAAATCAAAAAAGTTCAGATGAAGAATATTGTAATAACGGGTGGAACAAAAGGAATAGGAAAAGCCCTGGCCGTAAAATTTGCAACAGCAGGATTTCAAATTGCTATTTGCTCCCGCAATACTAATGACCTCGCTGAAATAGCTTCAAAATTAAAAGAAGAATCAGGGGCTGCATCAGTTATTTACAAAAAGTGCGATGTTTCCATTAAACAAGAAATAGAAGCCTTTGGTGATTTTATTCTTGAGAAATGGGCTACGGTGGATGTATTAGTGAATAATGCCGGGATTTTTATACCTGGACAACTCCACACCGAGGAGGCTGGAACCCTGGAAAAAACAATGGACACCAATCTGTACAGTGCCTATTACCTGACGCGGAAACTTCTTCCAACAATGATGGAAAGGAAAAAAGGGCATATCTTCAATATTTGTTCTACCGCCAGCATTATGGCCTATATAAATGGGGGCGCCTATTGCATCAGTAAACATGCGCTGCTGGGAATGAGCAAGCTTTTCAGGGAGGAACTGAAGCCATTCAATATAAAAGTTACTTCCGTATTGCCGGGTGCTACCTATACGGCTTCCTGGGCGGCTTCTGATTTTCCACCCGAACGTTTTGCCAGTGCTGAAGATGTGGCAGAAACAATTTGGTCCGCCTGGCAACTGTCTCCGTCAGCAGTGGTGGAAGAGGTGTTGATAAGGCCCATGCAGGGCGACATTAAATAAAGGAGAATCCACCGGCTTCTGTATTATTCACGAAATTTGCACTTACGGAAGGTTTATTCATCTCTATGATCAAAATCGAAGATTACATCCGGGACTTCAATTTCGTGAAGCGCCCGGATCAGTATCAAAAGCGCATAAGCCGCGAAGTATATATTGGCGACATTCCGCTGGGAGGAAACAATCCCATTCGCATTCAATCCATGACCACGACCAATACGCTGGATATTGAGGCAACTGTGGCGCAGAGCATACGAATGATTGATGCCGGATGTGAATATGTACGGATCACCGCTCCCAGCCAAAGGGAGGCAGAAGCCCTCCGGGAAATCCGGAAGAAGCTAACTGCAGCCGGATATACAACTCCGCTGGTGGCGGATATACATTTCACCCCGAAAGCGGCTGAGATTGCCGCCCGCTATGTAGAGAAGGTGCGCGTGAACCCCGGCAATTATGCAGATAAGAAAAAGTTTGAAGTGCTGGAATATAGTGATGCGCAATATGAAGTGGAAATCGAGAGGATCCGGGAAAGATTTGTACCGCTGGTAAAAGTATGCAAGGAGTATGGCCGGGCCCTGCGCATAGGTACCAATCACGGTTCGCTGTCAGACCGAATCATGAGCCGCTTTGGGGATACACCGGTTGGAATGGTAGAGTCAGCTATGGAATTTTTGCGAATATGTGAAGATGAGAATTACAACGATATTGTCCTGAGTATGAAAGCCAGCAATCCAATTGTTATGGTGCAGGCATATCGTCTGCTGGTGGCAAAGATGAATCAGGAGGGCATGAACTATCCCCTGCACCTGGGCGTAACGGAAGCTGGCGAGGGTGAAGACGGGAGAATAAAATCCGCCATGGGCATCGGCACTTTGCTGGAAGATGGCCTGGGTGACACCATCCGCGTTTCGCTCACGGAAGAGCCGGAATATGAAGTGCCGGTAGCGATAAGTCTGGCCCAGAGATATGAGATGCGTACACGGCATTTTGTAAGTGGGTTTATCCCTGCTGATGCAGATTATAATGCTTTGAGATCGTTTTATAATCCTTACGAGACCTGGAAGCGGCAAACGGATGAAGTTGAAAACATTGGCGACTCTAATGTGCCCCGTGTGATTATGGATTTGAGTTCAATTCAGCAAATAAATGAGCTGAGCCTGAAAGCGATAGATTATCACTATGATCCGGTGAATGACAAATGGAATATGGGCGATATGGGGTGCGACTATATTTATGTTGGCTCCCGCTCCCTTGGCTTCATGCCTCCTTCCGGCCTGAAGGTGATCTGTGAGTATCCCGCCTGGAGGGAGATGGATCATCAAAACGCTTTTCCGATATTTGATTTGCAGCAATTCCTGGCGGCTGATGTACGATCGGAGAAATTGAATTTTATCCGGTTAACCGGAACTGAGCTTAACCGCGCCAAACTTCAGGCTGTGTCGGAATTGGCGCCAGCAGTTTTCATTTTAGAAAGCAAAAAAGAAGAAAGTTACCTGGAGCAGAGGAAATTTTTTATTGATCTGCAAAGATCCGGATCCACAACTCCTGTTGTAATAAAATGCAGCTACTTGCCGATTGATGCAGAGCAACTCCAGTTAAATGCGGCTACTGATGCAGGCGGTCTGCTGATAGATGGATTTGGGAATGGAATCTGGCTGCAGCAGCGATCAGAAGGGCTGAGCGATGCACAACATCGGGAGCAGATCCGCATGCTGAACCGGGCATCGTTCACTATTCTACAAGCCAGCCGCACCCGCATATCCAAAACAGAATATATCTCGTGCCCTTCCTGTGGCAGAACGCTTTTCGATTTACAGGAAACCACAGCAATGATCCGCAGGAAAACAGACCATCTAAAAGGCGTTAAAATTGCCATAATGGGCTGTATAGTGAATGGACCGGGCGAGATGGCGGATGCGGATTACGGCTATGTAGGAACCGGCCCTGGAAAAATTACATTATATCGCGGCAAGGAAGTAGTGAAACGGAACATTGGCAGTGCTAATGCGTTAAATGAATTAATTGAGCTGATAAAGGCTGATGGTAACTGGCTGGAGCAGCATCAGCAGTCCCCTGTTCAGCAGGAATAATTTTTGTTAGAGCAACCAATTTACCTAAATCTGCGTCAAAAAACAGTATAATTGCACCGCAGTTTTCTTAAAAATTGATTATTAAAGAATATTAAAACTCAAAGACAATGAAGAAGTTATTACTAAGCTTAACTATGGTAACCATTGCATTTGGAGCCATAGGGCAAACCGAAATAAACAAGGGTACCGCGACCGATACCAGAGAGGCACTGAATCCAAATGAAGAAGGAACAAACCGAACGCTATCTGTGCCCAAGCCATATTTCACGGATGATGTAAATCGTAAGAAAGAGAGCATTGAGGATTGGTATAGCTTTCCACAATCAATCGATGGTCTTTTTGGAAATACCAGGTTGTTTGCTCCTGCAATGTTTCCAAGTGACTCTGCTGTCATGAGATTTATGGATAATGGAACACCTATTTTAGATACCGTAACCTGGACTTCTGTGGGAGCCGTTTTTGATCCCAAGGATGAAGTATATGGTGCAGTTGGCCTTCCGCAATTAAGTGAGTACAACCCTTTTACTGTTGATTCTATTGATTTCCTTTATTTTTATGATAGGGTAACTGATGCTACTGTAACCGATACCCTCGTGTTGCAGATATACGGCATGGAGCGGGTAGACCGGTATACTTGGACAGCTTCCCAAGAAAGATTTGCTTCTGTACGTTACGATCGAAGTACCAAGCAGGGGTTGGCTTATGCCTCTGGCTATCAGGAGATAGAAATTCTTTTAACACCTGAGGATACACATTCTATTAACAATGGATCCTTTGCTAATATCACCACTGCCATAACCCCACTCACGATTGATGCCGATGATTTAAGCAGGATGGCTGCCACGATCACGTTCAAGCCCGGCTCTAACTACATTCCCGGAGATACCATTGGTCCCTGGGAAAATCCGGTTCCACACAGACGTCATAATATCTTCCGTTTTGGCGGTCGTGCAGATGACAACGAAACAATCCTTGAAACTTATAATAATGGCTTGCTGCTGGACCTAATTCAATTTAGTGAAAACCGATTGGGCGATGACTTTGGTTCCCGTTATGCGCCATCAAGCTTTTATGTAACCCGGCAGTACCCTGAAATAGCTTTCCATATCTCCTCACCGAATGTTGGCGTTCAGGAAAAGAATAGCAATGCCACCTTAGGCAAAGCATATCCTAACCCTGTATTGGTTGGTGATGATATTTCAATTGATTTCGCACTGACTTCTTCTGCTGATGTGACCTTAGAAATTTATAACATGATCGGCCAGAAAATGAGCACTGTTGCAAATGACAAATTTTCTAGCGGAGAGCACAGCGTGAAGTTCAATACATCTACCCTGAGACCGGGGTTGTACCTCTACACAATGAAAGCGGGTAATTACAGCAAAACTTACCGCTTCTCTGTTTCCGATTAATTTTAATATTTGATCCTATAAAAAGCCTTTCTTCGTTTTGGGGAAAGGCTTTTTTAATGTGGTTCCCGAACACTTTATGAAGAGGAAAGAGCTGTTTGCACGGGTTGCCGAATATTTTAAGGAACATAATCCGGAACCGGAAACCGAGCTTACGTATGATTCGCCATTCCAGCTTCTTATTGCAGTAATGCTTTCTGCCCAATGCACTGATTCCCGCGTAAATATGGTTACGCCAGCACTTTTTGAGGCATTCCCCACGCCTGATGCTTTGGCGGCAGCCGAACCGGAAGATGTGTTTCCGTTCATCAGGAGCATCAGCTACCCGAATAATAAGAGCAAGCATCTGGTGAACATGACGAGAATGCTGATGAATGATTTTAATGGACAGATTCCGGCCACCTCAGAAGGGCTGCAAAAGCTGCCGGGCGTTGGCCGGAAAACGGCTAATGTAGTAGCCTCCGTGGTATATGATGAACCCACCATGCCGGTGGATACACACGTTTTCAGGGTAGCGAACCGCATTGGGCTGGCGAAGCGCGCCAAAACCCCCAGGCATGTTGAAGATCAGCTTAACAAACATGTGCCTGAAACGATGCGGCACAACTTCCATCACTGGCTTATTCTTCATGGCCGCTATATCTGCAAAGCCCGCAGGCCGCTGTGCCAGCAATGCGGCCTCACAGATGTTTGCGAATATTATCTCAAAACCATCAAACCCGGGAACCAATAAGCCCCATTTCTCTACCTTTGTTTTTTATCTGAAAATACTGTTATAAGATGGCCAAAGACTCAAAATTAGACACAAATTCTACTGAAAAGCAGAAAGTACTCCGGCTCACCATTGACAAGCTTGAAAAGAGCTATGGAAAGGGTGTAGTCATGAAATTAAGTGACAACCGCGCTGACTCAATTGAAAGCATTTCTACCGGTTCTCTGGGGTTGGATATTGCGCTCGGTTGTGGCGGGCTTCCACGAGGAAGGGTTGTGGAAATATATGGACCGGAATCATCCGGGAAAACAACCTTGGCGATGCATACGATTGCCGAGGCACAGAAGCGGGGCGGGCTGGCAGCTTTTGTAGATGCAGAGCATGCCTTCGATAAATTCTATGCTGAAAATCTTGGGATTGATGTAGACAACCTCCTGATATCACAGCCTGATGATGGTGAACAGGCGCTGGAAATTGCAGACCACCTTATCCGTAGCGGAGCCCTTGATGTAGTGGTTATAGATTCTGTGGCGGCCCTTACGCCCAAAGCTGAACTGGAAGGAGAAATGGGGGATTCCAGAATGGGGCTTCAGGCACGGCTGATGAGCCAGGCGTTGCGGAAACTCACGGCCTCTATAAGCAAAACGCAATGCATTTGTATTTTTATTAATCAGCTCAGAGAAAAGATCGGGGTTATGTTCGGCAACCCTGAAACCACCACAGGTGGCAATGCCCTGAAATTTTACGCTTCTGTGAGGCTTGACATCCGCAGGATATCAGCCATCAAAGACGGAACGGACATAGTAGGAAACCGTACCCGTGTGAAGGTGGCCAAGAACAAGGTGGCACCTCCGTTCCGTGTTGTAGAATTTGACATTATTTACGGGGAAGGAATTTCCAAGCTGGGAGAACTCATTGATATTGGAGTTGAGCTGGATATTATAAATAAGAGCGGTTCCTGGTTTAGCTACAAAGACACGAAACTGGGGCAGGGCCGGGATGCCGTAAAGCAATTGCTGCTCGATAATCCTGAACTCACCGATGAGATAGAGAACTTAATAAAGGAAAGAACAGTAAAGCCCAGGCGCGTCAAAAAGGTTGATGAACCAGTCGCGGAGGTAAAAGCGAAATAAGTCCGCAACTGCCTTTTTCTTTCAGCCGCCTGCGAAATATCTATCTTCGCGGCCATTTTTTAAATCATTTTTCAAATAAAAATTTCAGCTTCAAATGAGCATATTGGTTAATAAAAATTCCAGAGTTGTAGTGCAGGGATTTACCGGCAAGGAGGGCTCTTTCCATGCAAGTCAAATGATTGAATATGGAACTAATGTGGTTGGTGGCGTAACGCCCGGCAAGGGTGGAGAGCAGCATCTTGACCGTCCGGTTTTCAATACGGTACAGGAGGCAGTGGATGAAACGGGAGCCAATGTATCATTGATATTTGTACCTCCAGCATTTGCTGCGGATGCAATCATGGAAGCAGCCGATGCAGGAATTGCACTGATCGTTACCATTACCGAAGGAATTCCTGTAAATGATATGGTGAAAGTACAGGAATACCTGGCTCATCACAAAGGAAGTCGTTTAATTGGCCCCAACTGCCCCGGAATCATTACACCCGGAGAAGCGAAAGTGGGCATTATGCCCGGTTTTATACATAATCCCGGAACGGTGGGAATCGTGAGCCGTTCAGGAACACTTACCTACGAAGCTGTGGATCAGGTTACCAAAGCCGGATACGGGCAAAGCACCTGTATCGGAGTGGGCGGTGATCCCGTTATCGGCACCAGCATATTGGATGCTGTGAAGCTTTTCATGGAAGATGATGATACGGAAGGCATTATTTTGATCGGAGAAATTGGCGGGCAGGCAGAAGCCAATGCAGCCGAGTGGATCAAAGAAAACGGCACTAAGCCCGTTGTGGGATTCATTGCGGGACAAACAGCACCCAAAGGCCGCACAATGGGACATGCAGGAGCAATTGTGGGAGGATCAGATGATACTGCCGCTGCAAAAATGAAGATCCTCCGGGAGTGCGGAATTCACGTAGTAGATAATCCTGCGCTGATAGGCGAAACGATGGCCCGTGTGCTAAAGAAAGAAAAGGTTAGCGCCTGATCTGATATTCAAACCTGAAATCTTTAATCCCCGGAAATGAAATTATTGCAGGACAAAGTTGTGCTCATTACAGGAGCATCTCGCGGCATCGGCCGAGGCATAGCGGAAGTTTTTGCAAAGCAGGGCGCACATATCGCATTTACCTATCTTTCTTCGTCAAGCAAGGCCCGTGAGTTGGAAGCGCTTCTGAGCAAGGAAGGCAATAAAATTAAAGGATACCAATCGGATGCTTCAGACTTTGCGGCAGCCGAAGCTTTGGTAAATGAGGTCATAAAAGAATTCGGTCAGGTAGATGTACTTATAAATAATGCAGGAATAACGCGCGATAACCTGCTGATGCGAATGAACGAGACGCAATGGGACGAAGTGATTAATACCAACCTGAAGTCCATCTTCAATCTCTCAAAGTTTATCGTGAGGCCGATGCTGAAGCAGCGCAAGGGTTCGATCATTAACATAGGCTCCATTGTAGGCATAAATGGAAATCCCGGACAATCAAATTATTCAGCCTCAAAAGCAGGAATTATTGGATTTTCAAAATCATTGGCCAAGGAACTGGGATCACGGAATATCCGATGTAACGTAGTAGCTCCAGGATTTATTCAGACAGAAATGACGGAGCAGCTTGATGAGAAGATGCTGGAACAATGGAACCAGGCCATTCCATTAAAACGCCCCGGCAGCACAGAAGATGTGGCCAACCTTACCCTTTTCCTGGCGTCTGATCTGTCCATTTACATTACTGGACAGGTGATCAATGTAGACGGTGGTTTACTCATGTAATATAGGAAAGGAAATTTGTTGAGGTGAATTTGAAATACGAGCGGCAATTACTCAAACTTTTAATATAGGCAGTAAAATTTATAAAATCAATTCTATCAAAGGCTCCTGCAACCTCTGCCGGAGCTTTTTATTTTAATATAAAATGGAAACGAACTTCATTGATTACGTAAAGATTTGTTGCCGCTCCGGGAAGGGGGGGGCAGGTTCAGCCCATTTCAGGCGTGAGAAGTTCGTACCCAGAGGCGGCCCTGATGGAGGAGATGGTGGCCGAGGCGGCCATATCATCTTGAAAGGCAATAAGCAGCTATGGACGCTCCTGCATCTGAAATACCGGAAACATGTGATCGCCAAACAGGGCGTCTCCGGTGGAGGATCTATGAAAACCGGGGCGGAGGGCGAGGACGAAATTCTGGAGGTGCCGCTGGGGACAGTAGCACGGGATGCTGAAACCGGGGAAAAGCATTTTGAAATTACCGATGATGGTGAGGAAAGGATCCTTGTGCCTGGTGGGCGCGGTGGCTTGGGAAATGTTCATTTTAAAAGCGCAACCAACCAAACACCCCGCTATGCCCAGCCCGGAGAACCTGGAAGAGAGGAATGGAAGATCCTGGAGTTGAAGATGCTGGCAGATGTAGGTTTGGTGGGTTTTCCTAATGCAGGAAAATCCACACTGCTTTCGGTACTTTCTGAGGCTAAGCCAAAAATTGCCAACTATCCGTTCACTACACTGGTGCCAAATCTTGGGGTCGTCAGCTATCGCGATATGCGTTCTTTCGTAATGGCCGATATTCCCGGGATCATTGAAGGAGCGCATGAAGGCAAAGGTCTTGGAACCCGCTTTTTACGCCATATCGAGCGGAATTCAGTATTGCTTTTTTGCATTCCCGCAGATTCCACAAATATTAAAGAGGAGTATACTATACTTCTCAATGAACTGGAATTGTATAACCCTGAACTTTTGCTAAAAGAAAGATTGCTGGCCATCACCAAAAGTGATCTGCTGGATGCGGAACTAAAGAAACTACTGATACCCGAACTACCGAATGTTCCGTATGTTTTTATCTCAGCCGTGGCGCAACAAGGTCTGGATAATCTCAAGGATATGATCTGGAGTACGATGAATGACAGTTCTCCGTCCTGACTTGGCAATCTGTATCAAAGGAGAATCCAGGGAATTTTTCTTTGTAATGAATCAGAATAAAAAATATACGCCCGGAAGAGGATTTGGTCCACGCGGGGTGAAAATTAACGGGCGGTCACCTTACCCTGAGGTATAGCCTCTATCAGCTTCTTTGTATATTCCTTCTGCGGGCGATAATAAATTTCTTCAGCCCGGCCTATTTCTTCGATTTTGCCTTGGTTCATAACGATCATGCGGTCACTCATGAACTTGACTACCGAAAGGTCATGGCTGATGAAGATATAGGTGAGTCCAAACTCCGCCTGCAATTCGTTGAGCAGATTCAGAACCTGTGCCTGCACACTCACGTCAAGCGCAGAGACACTTTCATCGCAAATGATGAATCGTGGCTCAACGGCCAGAGCACGGGCAATGCAGATTCGCTGGCGCTGCCCTCCGCTGAACTCGTGCGGGTAGCGGTTAAATTGGCGCGCCTCAAGGCCAACCCGTTCCAACAGCGCCATTACTTTCTGCCTGCGTTGGCTTGCGTTGCTGTGCAGCCTGTGTACTTGCATAGGTTCC